>NZ_JBGFSH010000003.1:0-58659 GCF_041365715.1 Rhodosalinus sp. FB01
ATCCTGAACAGAGCTAACCAATAAACGCGGACTCCAAGGGGAGCAGGTCACGATATCTTGATCCCCGGCGGAAAAGATGGAAAAGAACAACACCGATGCGACTAAGCTGATGGAAAGCGTTCAGCAGGATTACATCCGGAAGTTGGCCAAGATGTCACCGGCTGAAGAGTTGGAAAAAGTCTCTGGTGCTCAAGGAGAAGGGTCCACTGACCAAGGACGAGTTGGTCAATCAGAAGAGCAAGCTTATGGCGACGTGAAGCTGGCCGGCAGGCCTGAGTCCGCAGACGGGCCTTTAGCGCTTCGTGCGGCGCCATTGGGTCACCGGCTCCACCGTATGAGCGTAGGGGTGTTTCTGTTGCGGTCGGCCGCAGATAGGGCGAGGTTGACTGGCGGGCACGTAACGGAAGGACAAGAATATGGAAACGATGGCGGCCGCAGAGCTCTACGAGAGGATTGCCTTACCGGCCCTGTCGATACCGGCCAGCGCCCTGTTTCTCATCGTGGTCCTGCCGGCGGCCGCGGGCCTTGGGTACCTCGTCGGAAAAATGGCGCTGCGACGCGCGACGGCGGCCGGACACGACATTGACCACTCAGCAGGAGAGGTCACGCTCGGCGGCATCATGGCGCTGCTCGGGCTCATCCTTGCCTTCACGTTCGGAAATGCGCTGTCGACATTCCAGGACCGAAGCAACGCGCTTCTCGATGAGGCGAATGCGATCGGCACTGCGTTCCTGCGAGCCGAGCTCCTTCCCGAAGCCGAGGCGCAGGCTCTGCAAACGGCTCTGCTCGACTATACCCGGACACGGCTCTTGCCCGAGGGAGGCGCCGGCAGCCGCGAGGATCTGGTCGCCTTTCTCGACCGCACGCTGGAGGCGCAGTCCGCGCTCTGGCCGACGATGCTCGAGGCGACGACCGATCCCGTGCAGCCACCCATCCGGACCTTCGTGGCTGCTTCCGTCAACGATGTGATCGACGCCCATGCGGTCCGGCTGCAGACCTTTTCGGTCTCGCTGATGGGTGTGACGCAAACGGTCTCCCTGTCGGTCGCACTGGTGGCGCTCTTCATGCTCGGCAATCGGTCGGGCAGCCATGGCAGGAAGCTCACGTGGCGAACGTTCCTCTTTTCGGCCACCTTGCTGTTGGTGATGATGGTGATTCAGGACATCCAGCGCAGTGAACAGGGTTTCGTGACTACGGACCCCACGCCGCTCCTCGTCGCCCTCGCCGACATGGAAGCCGTGCTGGCCGAAGAGTAGGGTCTCCGCCCGTCTCTTGCGTCAACAGCGCCTCGGTCGGGTCAGGATCGTGGTTGGTTTCCGCTGGAACAGGAAGCCGACGAGGCCTCGGCATGGTCGGACGAGCCGGCGTCGGACCGGAGACTTCTGCTCCTTGCCCGCTTCCACGTCAGAAACCGCGAGGCAGCGCCCATGTCGACGGAATGTCACCGCCGCCCTCGACGGAATAGCGGCTGCCGGTCTGGAAAAGCAAGGGGTCGCCGGAGATCCGTCCGGCAGCCAGCCCTTGGCCGAGTTCGAAAGAGGCGGCCTGGCGAATGAGGGGAGCGGGCACATGAGAGAAGACCGTTGCCAGGTGGTCGATATCGCTCGCAGAATTCATTCGCATCAGGACCAGGTTCTCGCACTGCGAAAGGACGTTGACGTGCAATTTTTGTGGACGTTGGGTCACGAGCAAAAGATACAGCCCGAACTTGCGTCCCTCCGCCGCGATTGCGGCAAGGTCTTCGGACGCCATCGCCTGAAAACGATCGGCTGGGCTCTGAGGGCAGACGTTATGGGCCTCGTCGATAACGAGCAGCGTGGGTCGTCGATCGTGACGGTTCGACCAGAAATGCGCGACGATGCTCGCCCCCATCATCGAACGCTCACCGGACGACGGAAGGCTCCCCAGATCGAAGACGAGGGCACGCCAGTCCTCGGGCACGAGATCCGCCATGGCAGGCTCTCCCGTGGGCGCCCATATGACGAGGTCTTCCACATCGAGGTTCTCGATGCGGATTGCGAGGTGGCGAGAGCCATCGTCGAACATCGACGCTGCCCGCTGGCGAACGTCGCCCAGCGTGTATTCGGTGGTGCCGATCTCGCGGACGATCCTGCGAAACACGTTGTACTCGCTGGCGTCCCGGATCGGGTCCAAGTTCAGGACGAGCGCCTGTTGCGCGATGGGCAGCCGCCCAAATCGCGATCGCAACGGCTTCTGTCCCGGCCGCGCCCCGTGAATACCGAGCCCGCTCACTGCCGCCTGATAGCGTTCTGCAATGGCGGCGTGGGCGGCGCTGTCCGCGCCCGCCTGACCGGGTTTGCGAAACCTGCCCAGACCCACGTAATCCGAGTTCGGGTCAAGCACGGCGATCCGCAGATCCGTCTCCAGCAGCAGACGCTCGAGGATCGCGCCGAGCGAGTAGGTCTTGCCGGACCCGGACTGGCCGCAGACGAGGGTGTGCCGGCCGAAGCCTGCGGCCTGCAGCGTTGCCGGCAGGCCGCCTGCAACCCTGCGCATCGTGCCGATCTGGAGGCCCGCCTTGCCGGCGCGCAAGCTGTCGAGATGGGCCTGCACGATTTCTGACTCGGCCGCGGCAAGGCGCGCCGATCCGAAGGCGGCCGCCGCCCCGCCGATGATCCCGTTGCCAGCCGTCACGGCACGGATCGCGCCTTGTCCTCTGATCTCCGTTATCTCCGGCCCTGGCTGACCGGCCGCGATGTCGATGATCTGGCCCAGGTACGAGGCGTCGCCATCAACGTCCAGGCGGACATACCCACCGACGTCCAGCCCGGCGCCGACGCCCGCGGTGAATTGAAACCAGTGCCCGTCGATCGAACACGCCAAGCCGTGTGGTGTCATGAGATCGATGATGTCCTTGGAAGCATCTTCCCCCGGGGAACAGGCCGAAAACGATTCAAGAGCCCGCGCGTATCATGTCGACGTTCCCAAGGAACGCGCGGGGTTGCTGACCACGTCATTACGTGCCGTGGCTTTCCTACGCGCTGTCGTTCTGTGACAGCTGCTTGAACACGTAGATCGGCAACAACATCGCCGCGACGAGGCTCCCGAGCCAGACGAGCAGCGTGGCGGCCAGCCAGTTGGCGATGCCCCCGATCTCCATGCCGCTCATCATGATATTGGTCGCGAACAGGCCGACCGATATCGTCACCAGCGCGATGGCCCCCATCAGTTGCGGAAAGTTCTTCATGGATATTTTCACGATCAAGGGTCCAAGAACGGTCTGGATCAGCGAAAAGATCGCAACGGCAATAACGAATGACAGCGGGTCGACCACAAAACCCGGCAAGAGGATGATCGCGAAAAGCAGGCCGATCGCGTTCGCGGCCAGGTAGGCGACAGTGGAAATCAGGAAACGGACCAAGATAGTGCCTCCGGGTTCAGGGCTGATTACGCATTGGGGCGAATGATGATCTCGACCCGGCGGTTCTGCTGGCGGCCTTCGGGCGTACTGTTGCTTGCCAATGGTTGGGTTTCGCCGAGGCCGATGGCCCGCACCCGCACCGGTGCGACGCCCTGCTGGACCAGGATCGCTCTCACCGCCTGGGCGCGGCGTTCCGACAGACCCTGATTGTATTCGGGCGACCCGGTATTGTCGGTATGGCCGAAGACGCCCACGGTACTGTCGGAGTATTCAATCAGGTTACGCGCCAGCGCGCGCAGATCGGCCTGCACCGAAGGCTGGACCGCAACGCTGTCGGAGTCGAACAGCAAACCGCCGGGCATGGTCACGCGAAGGAACTCGCCCGTGTTCTCGACGATGATCCCGTCATTCTCGAGCGATGACCGCAGATCTTCCGCCTGCTCGTCCAGCATTGCCCCGATCATGCCGCCGGCCATCGCACCCGCCGCAGTCCCCAGCGCGGCATTGCGCGCGCCGTCCTCGTCGTCGGAGGCCGCACCGAGAACTCCTCCGAACATTCCGCCCAAGATTGCGCCGCGTTGCTGTCGTTCGCCGGCTCCTTCGCAACCGGCCAGAAAGAGTGCCGAGGCTGCCGAGATAACGAGAAATCTAGATTTTCTTCTCATCATGCGTCCTTGGGTTCGTTTATCTGTCCGGGACATCGCCCGTGGTTAGGTGTTGAGGATGCGCGCCTTCTGGGTCGCGAATTCCTGTTCGGTCAGAACACCTTGCGCCTTCAGCGCGGCGAGCTTCTCGAGTTCGGCCGCCGGCGACGTCCCTGCGAGGCCGCGGATGTATTCCCTCTGGGCGTCCTGGAACTGCTTTGCGGATTCGATCTGGTTTTCCTGCATCCGATCGCCCCGCACTATGATGTAGGCCAAAACGCCGAGCCACGGGATCAGGATGATGAACAGAACCCAGAGCGCCTTTACCACGCCGCCGATATCCCTGCTTCTGAAAACGTCAGCCAGAACCGATATCACCACCCAGATCCAGGCCAGCATCAGGAAAAGCCAGAAAATTGACCAGAAAATGTCAAAAAAACCGAATGTCTCTTCCATCGTTCATACCCCTGTCATTCGAATTCACGCAGGCGGGATGCCAGCGCTTTCTCTAGTCTGCGCAAGAAACGATGCGCAGCGTCTCACTCAGCCTCACCCATGGGTTGGAGGCTTTCTTCGACTGCCTTGGAAAGCTCGGTCCAGGCCGCCACGAGACCGGCGTTCAGTTCGCCCCATGCACTGTCCGCCCCGGCCTGTAGGGCGCCGACCCGTTCGGCCAGACCGACCAGAGCGGACTGCAACTCAGCCAAGCGCGCGTTGGCGTCTTCCTGTGCCGCCTCCGTCATTTCCGCCCACTCTTCGCGCATTTCTCGCTGACGCTCGGCGATGGCTGCATCCATGTCGTCAAGCGCCGCCCGTGCATCCGAAATCGCCGCCTCGCGCTGGGCTTCGGAATAGGCCGCGATGGCCTCCATCGCCTCGGCGACCTGCGCGCGCACGTTGTCAAGCGCGATTTCCGGATCTGTCTGCGCGGTGACCGGCCCGGCGAGGGCAAGGGAGACACAGCCAGCCATCACGATCTTGGCAAGCATCGCCGGTTTCTGAGGGAATGACATTCGCGTTTCCTTCTTTTCCGATTTCAAGCGGGAACATTTGGCATCTCGGGCGAGTTGATCAGCCTGTGGATGACAGCGCCCAAGGCCGCACCGATCAGAGGCGCCGCCCAGAACACCCAGAGTTGAGAGAGCGCCCCGGTCTCGGCGAACATCGCCGCCGCCGTGGAGCGCGCCGGGTTGACCGAGGTGGTCGACACCGGGATCGAGATCAGGTGGATCAGCGCAAGGCCCAGCCCGATTGCGATTGGCGCGAAGGCTGCGAGCGCGCCCTGCGAGGTCACGCCCACCATAATATCGAGGAACGCGGCGATCAGTACGACCTCGATCAGGATCACCGGCATCAAACCGTAGCCGCCCGGCGACAACACGCCATAGCCGTTTGACGCGAAACCGCCCGCCGTCCAGTCTAGGGCGCCCGAGGCGATCACGAAAAGGATTCCGGCGCCGGCGAGGCCGCCCAGAACCTGCGCGATCCAGTATTGCGCCATCTCGCTCCAACCGAACTTGCCGGCCATCGCCAGGCCCAAGGAAACGATCGGATTGAAATGCCCGCCAGAGATGTGACCGACGGCATAGGCCATTGTCAGAACAGTCAGCCCGAAGGCCAGTGAGACCCCCAGAAGACCGATGCCGATTTCGGGAAACCCGGCCGCGAGGACCGCACTTCCGCATCCGCCGAAGACGAGCCAGAAGGTGCCGAAGAATTCGGCAGCAAGCCTGTTCATGATTTATACCTTCGGTTCGGCGACGTCTGCGATGTCTCCGGACCTTCGCACTGTTCTTCGAAGCCGGCTTGCGGTCTCTTCCCGGGCTTCAAGTCAGCTGCTGCGGGCTGCCGCATCGCAACGCGTGCGCTGCGCTGCCTTGGCTCAGCTTCAATCCGGAGAGCAAGCCACGGTAAGCCCGAAGAAGTCCTTTCCTTCATGCTCCGCGGTTCCTTGCTGCGATTGACATACTTCGTGATGCTTACCCTAGGTCCTAAAGGAATATTGTTCCCTCATGCTCAATTGGGCGAGTTCTGTAGGGAGCGGTGATTTTGCTGGATGGGATGGGGTGGCTGGCGCGGGCTTCGCCAGAGTTGCGATCTGAGATTGCGCGACGCTGCGACCTGATTGCGGCGCAGGAGATGCGCTCGCTCTACCGGGCAGGCGATCCCGCCAGCGGGATTTTCGGGGTCGTGTTCGGCCGTCTGGACGTGCATCTGCCGCACTGGGGCGGCGAGCGTTCGCTGGTGCATGTTCTCGGGCCCGGGTGGTGGATTGGCGACATGGCCGCCATTTCGGGCGAACCGCGTCGCCTGGATGTGTCGATGCAGGGCGATACAAGGCTGATGCGTCTGAGCAGAGCCGAGATTGGGCGCATTTGCGACCGGTTCCCTGAAATGCAGAGGTGTCTCCTAGCGATGATGGCCGCGAACATGCGCACGCTCATCGAGGTCGTGGAGTCCTTGGGATTCTCTGACCCGACGAGCCGTGTCGGAGCGTGCCTGTTTCGGCTCGACCGGACCGGGCCTGGCTGGCAAGGCCGCATTCCCATAACACAAGGTGAACTCGCTGCCATGGCGAGGCTGTCGCGGCGCCGGACGAACGCCGCACTCAATACGTTGGAAACATCCGGCTCGCTGCGCCTGGGTTACGGGGAGATCGAAATCCGAGACCGCCGCGGCCTCCGAGCGCTGATCGAGGACGCCGACCCTTGCCGCCAAGCCTGAAGCGGCAATACTCCGGAGAGCCCCGAACCCGTCGGAGATCTCCTGTCCGCCCAAGCACACTCCGCGATGGCACACTTGTGCAGTCGACCGTGCAATCAGCGTGCAATCAGGGTGACCGGCGATGCAGCCGTCAGGAATTCGGAAGCCAGACAACGAGCTGGATTGGTAACCGACCAGCGACCGTCCGCTCCCGGTCCCATCCCCTCCGCCACCAAACGCGACCGGGATCGAAAACGGGTGCGGAGCCTTCCAGCGGGATTGGTGGACGTTTAGACCCGGCGCAGCGGCGCCGGGACATTTTGGTTTCGGCGCAGTTATTCCCCGATCGAGTCCGGACCGACGCCGACAAACCCGGTGAACATGCCGTTGTCGTTGGCGAGGCCCTCGGTTGGGACGGGCTGGATCACGTCCCAATGCTCGACGATCATGCCGTCTTCCATCCGGAACAGGTCATAGAAGGCGTTGGTCGTGCCGTTCCATTGGCCTTCGCTGACGGTCAGGACAAAGTTGCCCTCGCCCAGCACCGCGTGGATCTCGGTGTATTGGAACATGTTGCCTTGCGCCGCCAGCGTTTCGACGGCCTCGATGATCCCTTCAAGCCCGTCCGCGATCATCGGGTTGTGCTGGGCGTAGCTTTCAGCGCTGATATAGTCCGTGATGCGTGCGGGGTCGCGGCCCATCAGCACATCCTGGACCAACGCGACGGCCAGCGCCTTGTTCGCCTCGGTCTGATCCAGATCCGTGGCCTGGGTGGGGCCATCGGTCTGCGTCCGGCCGCTGACCGTTTCCGAGACCAGGGGCTGCAGCGCGTCCCAGTGTTCGGCGACCCGTCCGTTCTCGTCCACGCGGATGATGTCGAAGGCCACCATCTCGGGGGCACCGAACGGCTCGGCATTGCGCCAGATGTTGTGCATGAAAACGAAGTCGCCGTCCTGGAACATGCGGACGTTCTCGGCCGTGGTTCCGGCTTCGGCCAGCACCGGCAGAAGCTCGATGAACGGCTCCAGCCCGGTCGGGATGAAGGGGTTGTGCTGGATGTAATCCGGGTTCGCCAATTCGCGGATCGTGTCGATGTCCCCTTGCGAGACGGCGCCCAGGAAGGTTCCGACGACTTCCTTGTTCGACATGGTGTCCTCGGCAAGGGCGCCGGTCGCGAGGGCGACGGCGGCGGTTGTGGCAAGAAGGGTCTTTTGCATGGGTCAGGTCCTTTCGGGGGACGGGACAGGTTGAAAATGCGCGGAGATGTGCGCGTCGAACCGTGCGAAATCGCGGTCGAGCTCGGGGTTCTTCATGACGTCATGGGCGCTGAAGGTCGGCAGCGGCGTCATGCCGAAAAACTTCGCGTTCAGATGAACCGGCGCCAGAAGGTCATCGAGGCTGATGCCGGCAAAGAACGGCTCGGCCGGGTCATCAAACGCCTCGGAGGGCGAGTTGAGCGTGCAAGACAGCATGTAGGTTGTGCCCGTGAGCGTCCCGCCCATGCCGTAGTTCTTTTTCGGGGCGTCGGACGTGCGGCCATCGCCATTGCACATCCGCCCGTCCATGCCGGCCGTGTAGACCTCGTCCATGTATTTCTTGAACGACCACGGCGCCCCCATCCAGTTGACGGGAAACTGCATGATGACCGTATCGGCCCAGCGATGGTTCTCGATTTCGGCATCGACATCGTAGTCTTCGGCCGAAGCCGTGATGCGAACCGAGTGCCCCATGTCAGTCAGGATGCGCGTGGTGCGCTCAACGAACGAGGCGTTCAGTTGGCCGGGGGCAAAACCATAAGGCTGTGCCCCGTTCAGGATGAAAACATTGCTCATCGCAACTTGGTCCTTTCAAGGGTGTGGATGTTCTGCGCCAGGTCCGCTGTTCGCGCCTGTGATGACCGTACTTCCCGTCCGTGCCATGGGTCGTTTCCCGGCTTGCCCGAAGTGTTACCAACTGGTACGAATAACGATGGCATCCCGTCAAGATATAAAATACCATACGGTAACAAAATGAGTGATGAGCACCCGAGACCGGCGCGTGGACGTCCCCGGACGATGAACGCCGACAAGGTGCTCGACGTCGCGATGACCGCCTACTGGCACAGCGATCCGGCCGATGTGTCGGTCAATGCGATCTGCCAGTTGGCGGGCATCTCGAAGCCCTCGCTCTACCGAGAGTTCGGAAGCGAGGACGGGCTGTCGCACGCGGTGCTCGACCGCTATGCCGACCAGGTGCTGTCGGAGATGTTCGCGATCCTGCAGGCCGGCAAGGGGTTGCGCCAGACGCTTGACGCGCTCGTCGACTTCGCCAGCGACGATCCCCGGATGGAAACCGGCTGCCTGTTCTACAAGATGCGCGCGGGCAAGCATCGGCTGGGGCCGGAGACGCGGGCGCGGGTGGAGGAGATCGACGCGGCCGGGCAGGCTGCCTATGCCGCATTCCTGCAATCGGCCCGCGATACCGGTGACTGGCAAGGCGGGCTGCCGGTCGAGGCCGGAGCAAAATATCTAAGTGAGCAGATCGCGCTTGCCATTACCCAGCGTGCGTCGGGCGAGGACAAGGCCCGCATCCGCGAACTGCTGACCCTTGCGCTGTCGGTGTTCGAGCGAGGATGATGGATTCGAGACGAAGGCTCATTGCGGTTGACGGAGGTGAACGCGCCACCTCGTCAGCAAGCGCAGGCAGGACGCCGAGAATGGTCCGTTCATTCTGCAGTTTGAGCTGGAGAACGTCTGATCCCGGTCGCGTCCCCTCCGCCAACGCGACCGGCATCCAACATTCGGTGATGACCTGCGCCCCTTTGAGTCCGCGTTTATGGATCAGGTCTGTTCAGGGTTTGGTCCTCTCTTGACCGTTGGTGATACTCCCGCGTGGCTTTGTTGCGCAAATGTCGAGGGGGGGGACCCATCTCGTGAATCCAGCGTGGTAGCTGGTCTGCATGAGCAGACCGATCCCGCCGAGCTACAAGACCAAGAACTGGCCAGCCTACAACGAAGCGCTGAAGCAGCGCGGCTCCCTGACGATCTGGTTCGACCCGGACATGGCGTGGGTGCCACCGCCAACCGGAAAGCGAGGCAGGCAGCCGCAGTATAGCGATGCCGCGATCCAGACGTGCCTGACGATGAAGGTGCTCTTCGGCATGGCCCTCCGGCAGACGACCGGGTTTGTGGAGAGCCTGCTCCGCTTGGTCGGCCTCGACTGGACGGTGCCGGATTTCAGCACGCTGAGCCGACGCCAGAAGACCTTGGCCGTGACCATCCCCTACCGCGGCTCGCAGGGGCCGCTGAACCTGCTGATCGACAGCACCGGCATCAAGGCGGAGGGCGAAGGCGAATGGCACGCCCGCAAGCATGGTGGCGCGAAACGCCGTCTCTGGCGCAAGATCCACATCGGTGTCGATGAACAGACGCTGGAGATCCGCGCCATCGAAATCACCGGAAGCAACGTTGGGGGTGCGCCCATGCTGCCCGAGCTGCTCAGCCAGATCCCGGCTGATGTGAAGATTGGCTCCGTTACCGCCGCCGGGGCCTGCGACACGCGCAACTGCCACGATGCCATCCGGGGCAGAACGCGCGCCAGCCTTCGCGCGGATGCGCAACGCGAGCACATGGCGCGTCGAGTTCGGTCTTCTCGGCGGTGCCACGACAAGAGGTGGCGCCGCGCACCCGGCCGCGCCCGATTGAGCGGGGATCGCCCCTGGTGGGCACGCGGCCGACCATCGGACGCCACGCCGCGGACGTGCCCCATGAAAACGCCGCGGTCACGGGTCACTGTTCCGTCATGAAACTGCAACTCCCCTGTTGAGAAAGCGTGGCAAGGGGTGCGACGCAGAATGCACCGCAGCGGACATGTCCCGATGTTCGGTCCCGTTTTCCGGCGCTGTGCCGCCATTTTCGTTCTCGCCGGCCTTGCCGGCGGCCGCGCCGCGGCGGATCCCCAGTCGTTCACGGCCACGCTCAGGGCACATGCGGTCCTGCCCGCGCAGTCCTTCGTGCCCGCGCCACCGGACGCGCCGGCCCTCTTCGCGATGTCCGGCCGCTTCACCGGCGGCGCGCGGACGGAGTCGCTCTACGCGCTTCGAAACCCGGCGACCGGCCTCGCCCGCCCCTTCCCCGCAATGGCGTTGCAGGGCTTCTCCGGCATACGGAGCCTCGGCGACGACCGTTTCCTGATGCTCACCGACAACGGCTTCGGCTCCAAGGCGAACTCGGCCGACGCGCTGCTGATGTTCAGCGTGCTCCGGGCGGACTGGGAGGCGGGGCGGCTCGTGCCCGAGCGCACGGTCTTCCTGTCCGACCCGGACCGCGTCGTGCCCTTCCCGATCGCCACGGAGGCCACGCAGACGCGCTATCTCACGGGCGCGGACTTCGACCCCGAATCCATCCAGCCCGTGGGCGACGGCTACTGGATCGGCGACGAGTTCGGGCCCTGGCTGCTGGAGGTGGACGGCGCGGGCGCGGTCCGGCAGGTGATCGCCACCGCGCCCGGCGGCGATCTCATCCGCTCGCCCGACAATGCCTTCGTCGCCGCGCCCGACCCGGGCGCCGACCTGCCCGCGGACGTCGTGGCCCCGCGCTCGGGCGGTTTCGAGGGAATGGCGCTCTCCGAGGACGGCCGGACGCTCCATCCCCTGCTCGAGAAGCCGCTTTTCGATCCGGCCACGGGCGGGCCGGAGACGATCGACGGACGGCCCGTCCTGCGCATGTTCGAGTTCGACGCCCTGACCGGCGAATGGGGGGGCGCAGTGCGCTACTACCCGCTCGAAGACGTCGGCCACGCCATCGGCGACTTCAACATCGTCGACGGCACGCGCGCGCTCGTCATCGAGCGCGACGGCGGCCAGGGCGATCCGCGCGAGGGCTGGCCCGCGCGCCCGGCCGGGTTCAAGCGGATCTATCTCGTCGATCTCGCGCGGACCGATCCGTCGGGGGTGCTCGAGAAGATCGCCTACATCGATCTCATGGCGATCGCGGATCCGGCAGGCGTCGCGCCCCACGGCACGATCAACGACGTGTTCGCGTTCCCTTTCGTCACGATCGAGAACGTGGACCGGGTGGGGCCGGCCCGGATCGTCGTGGCCAACGACAACAACTACCCCTTCTCGGTGGGCCGCCAGCAGGGCCGGGCCGACGACACCGAGATGATCCTGCTCGAGGTCGGCGACTTCCTCGCCGCGGAATGAGGCGGGGGGCCTGCGCGACGGGGGCGGGCCCGGCCCGTCCCCCTCTCAGGTGTTGAAGAGGAAGTGCAGCACGTCGCCTTCCTTGACGACGTAGGCCTTGCCCTCGGCGCGCATCCGCCCCGCCTCCTTGGCGGCCTGCTCGCCGCCAAGCTCCACGAAATCGTCATAGGCGATGGTCTCGGCGCGGATGAAGCCCCTCTCGAAATCCCCGTGGATGACGCCCGCCGCCTGGGGCGCGCGGGTGCCTTCGCGGATCGTCCAGGCGCGGGCCTCCTTCGGGCCCACGGTAAAGAAGGTCTGAAGGTGCAGCAGCTCGTAGCCCGCGCGGATCAGCCGGTCTAGACCCGGCTCCTCGAGCCCCATCTCGTCGAGGAACATCTCGGCCTCCTCGGCGTCGAGCTGGGCGAGCTCCTCCTCGATGCGGGCCGAGATCACCACCGTGCCGGCGCCCTGCCCCGCCGCCATCTCGGCCACGCGGGCGGACTGCGCGTTGCCGTGTCCGGCCGAGCTTTCCTCGACGTTGCAGACGTAGAGCACGGGCTTCGCGGTCAGAAGCTGGAGCGCCTTCCACGCCTTCGCGTCCTCCTCGTCCACCTCGACGAGGCGCGCGGGCTTGCCCTCCGACAGCATGGCGAGGGCGGCGTTGAGCAGTCGTTCCTGCTGCACCGCCTCCTTGTCGCCGCCGCGAACCTTCCGCGACAGGCCCTGAAGGCGTTTCTCTATGCTTTCCATGTCGGCGAGCATCAGCTCGGTCTCGATGGTCTCGGCGTCGGCGACGGGATCGACGCGGCCCTCGACATGGGTCACGTCGTCGTCCTCGAAGCAGCGCAGCACATGGGCGATGGCATCCACCTCGCGGATGTTGGCGAGGAACTGGTTGCCGAGCCCCTCACCCCTCGAGGCGCCCTTCACGAGGCCCGCGATGTCCACGAAGGTCATCCGGGTCGGCACGATCTGCCGCGAGCCCGCGATGGCGGCCAGCCGGTCGAGCCGCGCGTCGGGCACGGCGACCTCGCCCACATTGGGCTCGATCGTGCAGAAGGGGAAATTGGCCGCCTGCGCCGCGGCGGTGCGGGTCAGCGCGTTGAAGAGCGTGGACTTGCCCACGTTCGGCAGCCCCACGATTCCGACCTTGAAGCCCATGCGCGTCCCTTCCCTAGCGTGACGGCGCGTGTCTAGGCAGGAAGGCCGGGCGGCGCAAGCCGCGCAGGGCGACGGCGGGAAAAACCGCGCGGGCCGGACGGGCGCAGCCATTGATTTCGCCGCGCCCGTGAGGCAATGGAGCGCGGACGACCAGCGCCCGGAGGACCCCATGACCCGCATCGCCGCCCGTTTCGCGAGGCTGAAGGCCGAGGGGCGCAAGGCGTTCGTCGCCTACATCATGGCCGGCGACCCCGATTACGAGACCTCGCTGGACGTGCTCATGGGCCTGCCCGGCGCGGGCGTCGACATCGTGGAACTGGGCGTGCCCTTCACCGACCCGATGGCCGACGGCCCCACCATCCAGCGTGCCGGCCAGCGCGCGCTGGAGGGCGGCCAGACGCTGGAGAAGACGCTCGCCATGGCGCGCGCCTTCCGCGAGCGCGACGACGAGACCCCGATCGTGCTCATGGGATACTACAACCCGATCTACAATCGCGGCGTCGCGCGCTTTCTCGAGGATGCGCGCGCGGCGGGCATCGACGGCCTGATCGTGGTGGACCTGCCGCCCGAGGAGGATGACGAGCTTTGCCTGCCGGCGAAGGCCGCGGGGCTCGATTTCATCCGCCTGGCCACGCCGACCACGGACGACAGGCGCCTGCCCAAGGTGCTCGAGAACACCTCCGGCTTCGTCTACTACGTCTCGATCACCGGGATCACCGGCGCGGCGGAGGCGCAGGCGGCCGACGTGGGCCCCGATGTCGCGCGCATCAAGTCGCAGACCGACCTGCCCGTCGTGGTGGGCTTCGGCATCAGGTCGCCCGCGACCGCCGAGGCCATCGCCGGGGTGGCCGACGGCGCCGTCGTGGGCAGCGCGATCGTGGGCGAAATCGCCGCAGGCAAGCCCGTGCCGGACATTCTCTCCTTCGTGAGAAGCCTCGCGGACGGCGCGCACCGGGGCTGAGCGCGGCGTCCTGGCAATTGCCACGCCGCGCGCACGTTGCTACGCCTTTTCGGGATTTGCGCGAGGAGGCGGCGACCATGCCCGTGATCACGAACATCGACGACCTGAAGCGGATCTACGCCCGTCGGGTCCCGCGCATGTTCCACGATTACTGCGAGTCGGGCAGTTGGACCGAACAGACCTTCCGCGAGAACGTCTCGGACTTCGACCTGATCCGCCTGCGCCAGCGCGTCGCCGTGGACATGGCGGACCGGTCGACCGCCTCGAACATGGTGGGCGAGGACGTGGCGATGCCGGTGGCGCTCGCGCCCGTGGGCATGACCGGGATGCAGGCCGCCGACGGCGAGATCAAGGCCGCGCGGGCGGCCGAGCGCTTCGGCGTGCCGTTCACCCTGTCGACCATGTCGATTTGCTCGATCGAGGACGTGGCGGCGCACACCTCGAAACCCTTCTGGTTCCAGCTCTACGTCATGCAGGACGAGGACTACGTGGACCGGCTGATTGCCCGCGCGAAAGAGGCGAAGTGCTCCGCGCTCGTCATCACGCTCGACCTGCAGATCCTCGGCCAGCGGCACAAGGACCTGAAGAACGGCCTCTCCGCCCCGCCGAAGCTGACGCTCTCGACCATGGCGGACCTCGCCACGAAATGGAACTGGGGGCTGGAGATGCTCGGCACGAAGCGGCGGCAGTTCGGCAACATCGTGGGCCACGTCAAGGGCGTCTCGGACCCGGCCTCGCTGATGTCCTGGATCAACGAGCAGTTCGACCTCACGCTCGACTGGGACAAGGTGAAGAAGCTCCGCGACAAGTGGGACGGGCCGGTGATCCTCAAGGGCATCCTCGACGCCGAGGATGCGAAGGCCGCGCTCGCCGTGGGGGCCGACGCGATCGTGGTTTCGAACCAGGGCGGGCGGCAACTCGACGGGGCGCTCTCGTCGCTCCGGGCCCTGCCCTCGATCCTCGACGCGGTGGGCGACCGGATCGAGGTGCATCTCGACGGCGGCATCCGCTCGGGCCAGGACGTGCTGAAGGCGGTCGCGCTCGGCGCGAAGGGCACCTATATCGGCCGCGCCTTCGTCTACGGGCTGGGCGCCATGGGCCAGAAGGGCGTGAGCACGGCGCTCGACGTGATCCGCAAGGAGCTCGACACGACCATGGCGCTTTGCGGGCGGCGGCGCGTCGACGAGCTCGACCGCGACATCCTGCTGGTGCCGCGCGATTTCGAGGGCACCTGGCAGACCGGCTGACCGGCCCCGTGCTGATCTTCTCGCGCCAGAACCTCGCCCTGCTGGCGGTGCCCAAGACCGGCTCCACCGCGCTGGAGACGGCGCTGCGGGGGCGCGCGGACATCGTCTTTCGCGGCCGGTTCCGCCACATGACCGCGCGGCGCTTCGCGCGCCGGGTGGCGCCCCTGCTCGAAGACGGCTACCGCCTCGCGCCGGAGGTGGTCGCGGTGATGCGCGAGCCCACGGACCGGCTCGCAAGCTGGTGGCGCTACCGCAGCCGCCCCGGCGCGACCCACGGCGTCGGCGACGCGGATTTCCCGGCCTTCGTGCAGGCGGTGCTGTCCCCCTCCCCGCCCGCCTGGGCCGGCGTGGGCGACCAGCACGCTTTCCTGACGGACGGGGGGCGGCTGGCGGTGGACCATCTCTTCGCCTACGAGGCGATGCCGCGCCTGATGGCCTTCCTGTCCGAACGCTTCGAGACGGACATCTCGCTGCCGCGCAAGAACGTCTCGGCACCGCGCGACGCCGCGCTGCCCGGGGCGCTGCACGATCGCCTGCGCGCGGCGCGGGCGCAGGAATACGCGCTTCACGCGCGCCTCATGGCGGCGGGCGGTTACCTCGGACCCGGCTCAGCCGCTCCGGCGCGTTGACGCGGCAAGCCAGGGCCCGAGGGCCAGAGGGATGAGCGCGAGCGCCCCCGCCACGGCGAGGAAGGACAGCCACAGGCCCTGCCATTCCGACAGGAAGCCCATGGCGGGCGGGCCCAGGAAGAAGCCCGTGTAGCCGATCGCCGAGGCGAGCGAGATCGCCCGCATCCGGCGCTCGCCCGCGCCGCGTCCGACGAGCGCGAGCGCGAGCGGCACGATGACCGACACGCCGAGCCCCATCGCCGCGAAGCCGAGATAGGCCCAGCCCAGCCCCGGCGCCCAGGCGGCCAGCCCCGCGCCCGCCGCCGCGAACCCGGCCGCCCAGCGCAGAAGCGCGGCCTCGCCCACGCGGCCGAGGACGGCCTGCGCGGACAGGCGGCCGACCCCGGTGGCAAGGCTCAGGATCACCGGCCCCAGCGCCGCGGCCGCCGGGCCCGCACCCGCGCTGCGTTCGAGGTGAAGCGCGGACCAGCCGTCGCTCGCCTGCTCCGCGATGAAGCCCACGAGGATCACCGCGCCCCCGGCGGCGACGAGCGCGCCCGCGCCGGCGGGCGGCCGCCCCACGGCGGCAGGCTCGGGCCGCGCATCGGGATCCGCCCCGGCGCAGGCAAGCGCAAGGGGCAGCACGAGCAGGGCCGCCACCCACAGGATGACCGGCAGGGGCACGCCGCCCTCACGTGCGAGGCCGGCCGAGAAGGCGGCGAGCGCGAGCGCGACGGCGTAGATGCCGTGGACGAGGTTCATCAGCCCGCGCCCGGTGCCCGCCTCCGTCCGGGCGATGCGGACGTTCACCGTCACGTCCATCAGCCCCGAGGCCGTGCCACCCACGAAAAGCGCCACGCCGAACAGAAGGCGCGTGTCCGCCGCGCCCAGCAGCGCGAGCGCCACCGCCATGGCCAGCGCCGAAAGCGCCGCGGCCCGGCCCGCGAGCGCCCGCTCCAGCGGCCCCGCCAGCAGGACGGCGACCCCCGCGCCGCAGGTCGCCAGCAGCAGCAGAAGGCCGAGCTCCGCATCGCTCGCCCCCGCGCGCGTCTTGATCTGCGGCATCAGCGCGGCGAGCATGCCCCAGAAGAGCGCCATCGCCGCGAAGGCGGCAGAGGGCGCGCGTGTCAGGGCAAGGTCTCGCAAGGCCGGCATGGAAAGGCTCTGTCACGGCGCCCGCGCCCGGGCAAGCCGCGTCTCTGCCGAACCGCTCTTGCCAACCGGGCCGATCCGGTTTATCCGCGCGCCTTCACGCGGGCATACACCCTTGGAGGATGCCCGCCTCAATCAAGGAGACACCGACATGGCTGGAGAGATTCCGGATCTTCACGCCCAGGTTCGGACGGGGACAGGCAAGGGGGCCGCCCGTCAGGCACGCCGAGAGAACCTGGTGCCGGGGATCGTTTACGGGGGCGGCGTCGATCCGCTGCCGATCAACATCCCCTTCAACGCGCTGATCAAGCGGCTGCGGGCGGGGCGCTTCCTCGCCACGCTGTTCAACCTGAAGGTGGACGGGCACGACGACGTGCGCGTGATCTGCCGCAGTGTGCAGCGCGACGTGGTCAAGGACCTGCCCACCCACGTGGACCTGATGCGCCTGCGCCGCACGACCAAGATCAACCTCTACATTCCGGTCGTGTTCGAGAACGAGGAGGCCGCGCCCGACCTGAAGCGGGGCGGTGTGCTCACCACGGTGCGCCCGGAGGTGGAACTCGTCGTGACCGCCGGCGACATCCCCGAGCAGATCACCGTGGACCTGACGGGCCTCGACATCGGCGACACCGTGACGATCTCGATGGTGAGCCTGCCCGCCGGCGCGAAACCGACGATCGACCGCGACTTCGTCATCGCGAACATCTCGGCGCCGTCGGGCCTCAAGGCCGACGAAGCCGAAGCGGGCGCAGAGGGCGAAGACGCCGAAGCCGAGGTGGAAGAGACCGAAGCCGAGGATTGAACCCTCCGCACTTCACGAAAGACGGCGACGGGGCCCCGCGGGGCCCCGTTCTCGTTTCAGCCGGTCTTTCTGGATCGGGGGCGCATGTCCGGGGCGGCGGCGATGGCCGCCCCGCGCGACCCGGAAACGGGCGAAGCCCGCACGCGGCGCTTCTTCAGAGCCCCAGCGTGGCGTTCAACTCCGCCAGAGCCGCATCCGAAAGCGTGCGCCCGCCACTTGCGTCGAGCAGCGCGGCATCGGCGTCCTCCTGCGCGGTCTCGGCCGCAGCTTCCGCCGTCTCGGCCGTCGTCTTGGCCGTTGCGTAGGTTGTTGCGCTGTCGAAGAGAGCGTCGAGGGTTCCAGCGGTCTCGGTGCCCTCGAGCGCGGCCGCCACGTCGTTCAACGCCTCTGTCCCGATTACCCCGCCCTCGAGGTCCGCGATCGCCTGATCGATCGTCTCCTGCGAGAGGGTGTCGGTCGGCTCGACGTCCCCGAGGGCGCTGACCGCATCGTTTCGGGCGCCACTCAAGGACGCGCGGGCCTCGTCGAGGTCGTTGGCGGCGTCCGTCGCCGCCTGATCGAGTTCCTTCGAGGCAATCACGGCATCGCGGTATTCCCGGATCCGGCCCACCTGGCTTTCGGGCGCGGCGGTCGCGAAGGCCTGCGGGCTCGCGTTCATGGCGTTGAGGCCCTTGAGCTCGCTCGCGATCGCGCCGCGGGATCCCGCCCGGGCCGATCGCTCCGCGCCGTTGCCGCCCTTGCCGCCCGATGCGCCGGCGCCGCGATCGCCACCCTTGCCGTTGCCGCCGCGCTCGCCACCGCGGTCGCCGCCCTTGCCGTTGCCGCCGCGCTCGCCACCGCGGTCGCCGCCCTTGCCGTTGCCGCCGCCATTTCCGTTGCCGCCGCCGCGATCACCGCCATTTCCGTTGCCGTTGCCGCCATTGCCCTGGCCTTGCGCCTCGACCTGCGTGGTGGAGATTGCAGTCGCGCCGACGGCAAGAGTGCCCAGCGCAAGCGCGGATATCGCCGCGGCGCCCATCGTTCGAATGAAAGACTGTCCCATGGTCAACCCCTTCTGCTGATCGCCACCCGGTGGACACAATCGGTCCGACCGGCCGCGACCGTTTCACGGGTCGAACACAAATCTGGCGGAAATCGGGCGCGGCGCCGACCAAAACATGCCGATGCGCCGGGCCCCGGCGGAGATCAGCCGATCGCCTGCACGGTCTCGAAAGCCTCCAGCTCGGGCGCTTCGAGATAGAGATGCTTGTTGTCGCCCGCGCCCTTGTGCGCCTCCCGGAACGCCTCCGACCGTGTCCAGTCGAGGAAGTGCCCCTCGCTTTCCCAGGCAGTGTGAGAGGCGTAAAGGCGGTACCCGTCCTTTTCCGGCCCCTTCAGAAGGTGAAAGGCGAGAAACCCCGGCACCGATTTCAGATGGCTGTCGCGCCGGGTCCAGACCTCCTCGAAGGCCGCTTCCTCCCCGGGCTTCACCTTGAAACGGTTCATCGTCAGATACATCGCGGTCTCCTTCCCAGCTCTGGCCTTCCGGGCCGTTTCGGGCGATGTAGAGTCCGCGACCGCCGCCAGCAAGGAGAGACCCCATGCAACTCTTCGTGGGCCTCGGGAACCCCGGCGCGAAATACGCGCGGAACCGGCACAACATCGGCTTCATGGCGGTGGACCGCATCGCCGAGGATCACGGCTTCGCCCCGTGGCGGGCGAAGTTCCAGGGCCAGCTTTGCGAGGGCAGGCTCGGCGCCGAGAAGGTGCTGCTTCTGAAGCCCGAAACCTTCATGAACCTCTCCGGCCAGTCGGTCGGCGAGGCGATGCGCTTCTACAAGCTCACGCCCGCGGACATCACCGTTTTCCACGACGAACTCGACCTCGCGCCGGGCAAGTGCCGCGTCAAGCAGGGCGGCGGGCATGCCGGCCATAACGGGCTGCGCTCGCTCCACGCCCATATCGGGCCGGACTACGCCCGCGTGCGCCTCGGCATCGGCCATCCGGGCCGCAAGGAGCTGGTGGCGCAATACGTCCTGCACGACTTCGCCAAGGCCGACGAGGACTGGCTCGACGATCTTCTTCGCGGCATCGCCGACGGCGCGCCCGCCCTCGCCCGCGGCGACACCGGGCGCTTCCTGAACGCGGTGGCGCAGCGCGTCGCCCCGCCGCGCTCTTCGGGGGGCGCGAAGGGCAAGGAAAAGGAGGAAGGGGCGAAGCAGACGGCGCCGGCAGACCCCGAGCCCGAGGCAGACACGGCGGACCCGCCCGACCGCCGCTCCCCCCTGCAAAAGCTTGCCGACCGCTTCCGGTGAGCGTGCCGGGCGCCTTCCGGTCCCAGGGGCGGGCCTGCGACCGGCTCGGCTCTCCGTTCATGGCGCGGCTGCTCGACACGCTGGCGGAAGGCTGGGACGAAACCAGCGCCCTCGGGCGGCGCTTCGCGGCATGGGAGGGCGACATCGGCCCGGCGGGCGCCTCGCTGCCGCTGCGCCTTGCGGGCGGGCTCCATGCGCTTTGCCTCTCCGCCCGCGCGCCGTCGCTGGCCGCCGTCTATCCTCCGGCACAGGCGGGCGAGGCCGCGCTGGCGCGCGCCCTGGCGGAGACGCTCGCCACGCACGAGCCATTTCTCCTCGACTGGATCGACCGCGCGCCCCAGACGAACGAGATCCGCCGCAGCGCGGTGCTGATCGCGGCGGCGCATTGGCTGGCCGAGCGCCACCCGCTGCCCCTCGTCCTGTCCGAACCCGGCGCGAGCGGCGGACTCAATCTCAACTTCGACCGCTTCGCGCTCGATCTCGGGACGCGGCGGTACGAGCCGGCGGGGCCGGTGCTCACCCTCGCGCCCGACTGGGACGGTCCGCCGCCACCCGACGCGGCGATACGCGTGTCAGAGCGCCGCGGCGTGGACGTGGCACCCCTCGATCCCGGCCGCGCCGGCGATGCGCTGCGGCTTCTCGCCTATCTCTGGCCGGACCAGCCAGAGCGCCTCGCGCGCACCCGCGCGGCCATCGCCGCCCATGACGCGACCGTGGATGCGGCCGACGCGGCCGACTGGCTGGAGGCGCGGCTCGCACGGGCGCGGCCCGGACGGCTTCACCTCGTCTACCACACCATCGCCTGGCAGTATTTTCCCCGCGCCACGCAGGCGCGGGCCACAGCGGTGCTGGAGGCCGCGGGCGCACGGGCCGGCGAGGACGCGCCCCTCGCCTGGCTCTCGATGGAGACCGATGGCCGGCCCGACGGCGCCGCGCTCGCGCTCCGCCTCTGGCCCGGAGATCGCCGCCAGGCGCTCGGCCGGGCGGATTTCCACGGCCGATGGGTGCGCTGGGACGGGCCTGCCCGGCTTGCCTGAGGATCGCGTTTGCCAAAGGCTGCGCCGAGTGCTTCCTTTCGCGCGGAACGGGGAAGGTGGATGCGCAGAATCCTGATCTGGGGCGGACGGATCGTCGCGGGGCTCGCCCTCACCGCGCTTCTGGTCGGTCTCTGGAAACGCGAGGCGATCGTGCGGCTCTGGGCCGTGAACACGCTTTTCGACGAGTCCCGGATCGTGGAAAATTTCAGCGCGATGGACCGAGCCTTCCTGTCGGTGCCGGTGCCGCGCGGCGACGGCCCGGTGACCCCCCTGCCCCCGCGCCGGCCGGCCGACATGCCGGACGGGTTCGACGCCTGGCTCGACGCGCGGAACGTGACCGGCATCGTCGTTCTGAAGGACGGCACGGTCGTCCATGAGGACTATCGCCTCGGCACCCGGGCCGAGGATCGCCGCATTTCCTGGTCGATCGCCAAGAGCTTCCTCTCGGCGCTTCTCGGCGTGCTGCTCGAAGAGGGCGCGATCGCCTCGCTCGACGCCCCGGTGACCGACTACGCGCCCGGGCTCGCGGGCACGGCCTATGACGGCGCGCGCCTCCGCGACGTGCTCCAGATGGCGTCGGGCGTGGTCTTCGACGAGGATTACCTCGACCCCAACTCCGACATCAACCGCATGGGGCGCGTGCTCGCGCTCGGCGGTTCGATGGACGGGTTCGCCGCGGCGCTGCGGGACAGCTTCGCGGCCCCCGGTACGGAGTGGCGCTACGTCTCCATCGACACCCATGTGATCGGAATGGTGATCCGGGGGGCGACGGGCCGCTCGATCCCCGAGCTTCTGTCCGAAAAGATCGTGGCGCCGATGGGTCTCGACTCCGAACCCTATTACCTGACCGACGGCGAGGGCACGGCCTTCGTGCTGGGCGGGCTCAACATGACGACGCGCGACTATGCCCGCCTCGGGCTGCTTTACGCGCGGGACGGCCGGCTCGGCGGGCGGCAGATCGTGCCTGAGGGCTGGGTCCGCGCCTCCACCGCTGCCTCCGCCCCGACCGATCCGGGTGAGATCGGCTACGGGTTCCACTGGTGGGTGCCGCTGGGCGCGGCCGAGGGCGAGTTCATGGCCCGCGGCATCTACGGCCAGTATGTCTGGGTCGACCGGACGCGCGGCGTCGTCGTCGCGGTGAACGCCGCCGACCGGCGCTTCCGCGATCCCGGCGTGCACGAAAGCAATGTCGCCATGTTCCGCGCCATCGCCGCGGCCCTGTGACGCCGGGCCGGCTGGACGTGGCGCGCGCGGCCGCTAGACTGGCCCCGAAGCGAGGAATGGAGGCGCATGATGGAAATGGACCCGTCCGAGAACGTGCTGGGAGAGGCGCTCGCGCCCTGCTCCCGTGATCCGCTGACGGGATTTTTCCGGGACGGCCACTGCAACACCTGCGCGTCGGATCACGGCAGCCACACGGTCTGTGCCGTGATGACCGCCGAGTTCCTCGCCTACTCGAAATATGTCGGCAACGACCTGTCGAGCCCGCGCCCCGAGTTCGGTTTTCCCGGCCTGAATCCCGGCGCCCAGTGGTGCGTCTGCGCGGGCCGTTTCCTGCAGGCCCACGACGAGGGCTGCGCCCCGCGGGTCAATCTCGCGGCGACCCACGCCCGCGCCCTCGAGATCGTGCCCCTCGACGTGCTGCGCCGGCACGCGCTGGAGGCGGGCTGAAACCGGGCGGGGGCCCGCGCCCCCGCCGCGTCAGTCGTCCATATCGAAACCGAGCGCCCGGGCGACGGTGAAGATATCCTTGTCGCCCCGGCCGCACATGTTCATGCAGATCAGGTGATCCTGCGGCAACTGCGGCGCGATCTGCATAACATGGGCCAGCGCGTGCGACGGCTCCAGCGCGGGGATGATGCCCTCCGTCTCGCAGCAGAACTGGAACGCCTCGAGCGCCTCCTTGTCGGTGATGGAGCCATAGGTGGCGCGGCCGACGTCGTGCAGCCAGGCATGCTCGGGCCCGATGCCGGGATAGTCGAGCCCCGCCGAGATCGAGTGGCCCTCGAGGATCTGGCCGTCCTCGTCCTGCAGCAGGTAGGTGCGGTTGCCGTGCAGGACGCCCGGACGCCCGCCGGTCAGCGAGGCGCAATGCTCCATCTTGTCATCCACGCCCTTGCCGCCGGCCTCGACCCCGATGATCGCGACCTCCTTCTCGTCGAGGAACGGATGGAAGAGCCCCATGGCGTTCGAGCCGCCCCCGATCGCCGCCACCAGCGTGTCGGGCAGACGCCCTTCGGCGGCCATCATCTGCTCGCGCGCCTCGCGCCCGATGATCGACTGGAAGTCGCGCACCATCGCCGGGTAGGGGTGCGGCCCCGCGACCGTCCCGATGCAGTAGAACGTGTCGCGCACATTGGTGACCCAGTCGCGCAGCGCGTCGTTCATCGCGTCCTTCAGCGTGCCGCGCCCGGACGTCACCGGCACGACCTTCGCGCCGAGGAGTTTCATGCGGAAGACGTTGGGCGCCTGCCGCTCCACGTCATGCGCGCCCATGTAGACGATGCAGTCGAGCCCGAACTTGGCGCAGACGGTCGCTGTGGCGACGCCGTGCTGGCCGGCACCGGTCTCGGCGATTATGCGCGTCTTGCCCATGCGCCGGGCGAGCAGGATCTGGCCCAGTACGTTGTTGATCTTGTGCGCGCCGGTATGGTTGAGCTCGTCGCGCTTGAGGTAGATCTTCGCGCCGCCCAGCCGCTCGGTCATCCGCTCGGCGAAGTAGAGCGGCGAGGGCCGACCGACATAATGCGTCCAGAGATGCTCCATCTCCGCCCAGAAATCGTCGTCGGCCTTGGCGCGTTCGTATTCCGCCTCGAGCTCGAGGATCAGGGGCATCAGCGTTTCCGAAACGAAGCGGCCGCCATAGTCCCCGAAGCGGCCCTTTTCGTTGGGGCCGGTCATGAAGCTGTTGATCAGATCCTCGGGCATCGCGATCCCTCCTGCGCTCGTGCTCTGGACTGAGTAAGCCCGCACCGCGCCCGGGGCAAGGGCAAGGCCTTTCGAAAGGCCTTGCCCACGCGGTTTCAAAACCGCGTGGAAGCCGCTTTCAAGCGGCTTCCGCGAAGGGCCTTCGAAGGCCCTTCAGCGGAGCGGGCGAACCGGCGCGTCGTTGCAGAAGACGACGAAGTGGCGTCCGTTCTCCACCGCCTGGAACCCGCGGCGCGCCACTTCCCTCGCGAAGGCGCGGCACCCCACGAGGCGTTCCACGTCGCGCACCTGCCGTTTCACCACGCCGCCCGTCCGCGCCTCGCGCGACGCGAAGATCTGGGCGAGCCAGAGGTCGGGCGTGAGGTGGGGTGGCAAGGTGGACATGCCGCGAGCCTCGCGCAGGAAGGTTAAGAGGACGTGACTACGAGGCTTTCTCCGCGCGCCTTGCCGTGGCACGCAGAAACGCCGCGATGCGAGCGGGGTCTTTCTCTCCCGGCGCGCGCTCCACGCCCGACGATACGTCCACCTGCCGCGCGCCGGTGCGCGAAATCGCCTCGCCCACGTTCTCGGGGGTCAGCCCGCCCGCGAGCATCCACGGACACGTCCAGCGCCGCCCGGAAAGAAGGCGCCAGTCGAAGGCGAGCCCGTTGCCGCCGGGCAGCGTGGCGCCCGCGGGCGGCTTCGCGTCCACGAGAATCTGGTCGGCCACCTCGGCGTAGCGGTCGAGCGCGGCGAGGTCCGCGGCCTGCGCGACCCCCCCCGCCTTCATCACCGGCAGGCCGTAGCGCGCCCGCAGTGCCGCCACGCGCTCGGGGCTTTCGGCACCGTGCAGCTGGAGCATGTCCACCGGAACCTCGTCGAGGATCGCGTCGAGCGCCGCATCCTCCGCGTTCACAGTGAGGGCGACCTTCACGATGCCGGGCGGCACCTCGAGCGCCAGCGCGCGCGCCGCCGCGGGGTCGAGGTTGCGCGGGCTCCGGGCGAAGAACACGAAGCCCACATAGGCCGCCCCCGCCCCCGCGGCCGCCGCGACATCGGCCGCCCGGGTCAGCCCGCAGACCTTGACCCTGACACGCTCTTCCATCGGGCCGCTCAACTCGCCTCGTCAAGCAGCGCCAGAACGTCGTCCTTGCCCTCGTCGCGCTGGCCCTTCACGCGGCGCAGTTCCCGGTTGAGGCGCTTGACCTCGGTCGCGTGGCGGGCGGCCTCGGCCCGGTACTTGCCCTCGCGCATCCATTCCCAGACGAAGCCGATGAGCAGGCCGGCCGCGATACCGCCGAAGATCACGGCATAAAGCGGAAGCTCGATCGTGCGGTTCAGCCCGGCAAGACGCGACAGGGCCTCGGGCAGAAGCTGCAGCGTCACGCTGTCACGGTTCGCCACCGCCACGGAAACGAGCGCCACCGCGAGCACCGCGAAGAAGAGATAACGGATGTAGCGCATGGTCAGTCCTGATGTTGGTTAAGACGCTCGCGCAGGAGCTTGCCGGTCTTGAAGAAGGGCACGCATTTCTCGTCCACCTGCACGGCCTCACCCGTGCGCGGGTTGCGACCGACCCGGGCGTCGCGTTTCTTGACGGAGAACGCGCCGAACCCGCGCAGTTCCACCCTGTCGCCGCGCGCCATCGCGTTGGTGATCTCTTCGAAGATCGTGTTCACGATCCGCTCCACGTCGCGCTGGTAGAGATGCGGGTTCTCGTCCGCGATCTTCTGAATCAGTTCCGATCGGATCATGCCGGAAGCCCCCCCGCCGGATTTGGACCGGCCTGTTCGTTCGAAGGCAACTATAGGCCGAAAAGGCCGCGGACGGAAACCTCGCAACACCGCGACGAGGCCATTTTTCCATCCATGACAGCGGCTTCGGCCGTCAGCGGGGGGCATGACGCCGGTCGCGGACGCGCGCATGCGGCCATGGCCGGGCGCCGGCGGCACCGATTCGCACATGAAAACCCCCGCGGCCGGCAGGCCGCGGGGGTCATTTTCGCCGTAAAGCGGTCAGGCCCGAGGGGCGCCGCGCTTACTTTTCGTCGCCCTTGAGGGCGGCGCCGAGGATGTCGCCGAGCGACGCGCCGGAGGCGGAACTGCCATACTGCTGCACGGCTTCCTTCTCTTCCGCGCTCTCGCGGGCCTTGATCGACAGGCCGAGGCGGCGGGTCTTCGGGTCCACGTTGGTCACGCGCACATCGACCTTGTCGCCCACGCTGAAACGCTCGGGGCGCTGTTCGGACCGCTCGCGGCTGAGGTCGGAGCGACGGATGAACGATTTCAGGCCGTCATACTCGACCTCGATCCCGCCATCCTCGATGGCCGAAACGGTCACCGTGATGATGGAGCCGCGCTTCACGCCGCCCATCGCCTCGGCGAACTTGTCACCGCCCAGCGCCTTGATCGAGAGGGAGATCCGCTCCTTGTCGGTGTCGACCTCCTGCACGACCGCCTGGACGACGTCGCCCTTGCGGTACTCCTGGATCGCCTCCTCGCCACGCTGGTCCCAGCTGAGATCGGAGAGGTGCACCATCCCGTCGATGTCGCCCGGCAGGCCGACGAAGAGGCCGAACTCGGTGATGTTCTTGACCTCGCCCTCGACCTCGGTGCCCGGCGGGTGCGTCTCGGCGAAGACTTCCCACGGGTTGCGCTGGGTCTGCTTGAGCCCGAGCGAGACGCGGCGCTTGGCCTGGTCGATCTCGAGCACCATCACCTCGACCTCCTGGGAGGTGGAGACGATCTTGCCGGGGTGGATGTTCTTCTTCGTCCAGCTCATCTCGGAGACGTGGACAAGCCCCTCGACCCCCGGCTCCAGCTCCACGAAGGCGCCGTAATCGGTGATGTTGGTGACGCGGCCGGCATGCACCGAGCCCAGCGGGTATTTCGCGGCCACGAGGTCCCACGGATCCTCCTGCAGCTGCTTCATGCCCAGGCTGATGCGGTGGGTCTCCTTGTTGATCTTGATGACCTGCACCTTCACCGTCTCGCCGATCGAGAGGATCTCGGAGGGGTGGTTCACCCGGCGCCACGCCATGTCGGTGACGTGCAGGAGGCCGTCGACGCCGCCCAGGTCCACGAAGGCGCCGTATTCGGTGATGTTCTTCACCACGCCGTCGACGACGTCGCCTTCCTTGAGCTTGGCGATCACCTCGGCGCGCTGTTCGGCGCGGCTCTCCTCGAGGATGGCCCGGCGCGACACCACGATGTTGCCGCGGCGGCGATCCATCTTGAGGATCTGGAAGGGCTGCTTCAGGCCCATGAGGGGACCCGCGTCGCGCACCGGGCGCACGTCGACCTGGCTGCCCGGCAGGAACGCGACCGCCCCACCGAGATCCACGGTGAACCCGCCCTTCACGCGGCCGAAGATCGCGCCCTCGACGCGCTGGTCGTCGGCATAGGCCTTCTCGAGGCGATCCCAGGCGGCTTCGCGCCGCGCCATCTCGCGCGAGATCACGGCCTCGCCGCGCGCGTTCTCGGCCGCGCGCAGATAGACCTCCACCTCGTCGCCGACGCTGATCTCCGGCGTCTCGCCGGGCATCGCGAATTCCTTGAGGTCGACGCGGCCTTCCATCTTGTAGCCGACATCGATGATGGCCTGCCCCGCCTCGATGGCGAGGACCCGGCCCTTGACGACAGTGCCCTCGTCGGGCGTGTCCATTTCGAGGCTTTCGTTCAGGAGGGCCTCGAATTCCTCCATGGATGCGTTCTGAGCCATGTGGCTTTTGGTTTCCTTCGGTTTAATTTGACTGGCCGCGCGGTTGTCTCCGCCGGTCTTGACATTGGCCCTGGCAGCACGGGCCAAAAACGAAATAGGGCCGGATGGACCCGACCCTGCCCGTTTCCCCTGCGTTGTCATCGGCGCCCCGACCAGGTGACGGGCCGCTCATAGCGGCATCGCGGCGGGGAATCAAGCCTGCAGGGCCGCCCCGCCACGATACCGTCCGCCCGTCACTCTGCGGGCTGGGCCATGTCCTCGATCCGCGCCATGATCCGCGCGTTCAGGTCCTGATCCTCGGCGGCCGCCTGCGCGATCGACTCGTAATCGTCGAGCGTCATGCCATCGGTGCTTTCGATGGCCTCGACCATCTCGGCGTTCGCCTCCTCGATGATCGCCTGCTGCTGGTCCTGGCTCTCCGCCGCCTGAAGGACCGGGACGTATTTCTCGCGCAGGTCGATCACCTGCAGATACGCGACGGTGAAGGCGTCGAGCTGCTCGCCGCTGTAATCTGCCGCCTCCTGGGCCGCCGCGCTCTGGGCGGTCAAGGCCGTCACCGATGCGCCTGTCATCGCAAGGCCGAGGGCCATGGTTGTCGCTGTCAGGGTTTTTCCGAAGGGCATGTGATCTCCGTTGAACGTGAATTCGGTGCAGTCGATTGCTGCACCTTACAGCTAATGGACATGGCAGCCCTCGCAACCCTGTGCGCGGGAATCCGCTGGCAGTGCGGGGGCACAGGGAGGGATCGCGCCGGCAGCGGCGGGGCGAGGGCCCCGGCGCGGCCGCAAAAGCGCGAGTCAGGCGGTGTGCCCGGGCCCTGTCACGCGTCGTCCGGTTCGGGGCGCCGCGCCTCCACCTCGGCGATCGCGCGCGCCACGGCCTCGTCGATGCCCAGCCCGCTGGTGTCGATCAGGACCGCATCCGCGGCCGCCCGCATCGGCGCGTCGGCGCGGCCCGCGTCGCGGGTGTCGCGGGCGCGGATGTCGGCCAGCACCTCCTCGAGGCGCGTGTCGTGGCCGCGCGCCAGAAGTTCCTTGTGCCGCCGCTCCGCCCGCACCTCGGCGGAGGCGGTCACGAAGAGCTTTACCGGCGCGTCCGGACAGATCACCGTGCCGATGTCGCGCCCGTCCAGCACCGCGCCCCCGGCCCGCGCGGCGAAGGCGCGCTGGAAATCCACGAGCGCAGCGCGCACCTCGCCCAGCGCCGCCACCTTGCTTGCCGCCTCGGCCACGTCGGGGCCGCGCAGATCCTCGGTGTCGAGATCCTCCGCCCTGAGCGCCCGCGCGGCGACCAGCGGCTCCTCGCCGTCGAGCATGCGCCGCCCCACCGCGCGGTAAAGCAGCCCGGTGTCGAGATGGGCAAGGCCGAAACGCGCGGCGATCGCGCGGCTGATCGTGCCCTTGCCGCTGGCCGCAGGCCCGTCGACGGCGATGGTCAGCCCCATGGCGTCACCCCTCCTCCCGCCTGATATCCGCGCCGAGCGCGGCCATCAGCGGCTCGAAGACCGGAAAGGAGGTGGCGATGGGACCGCCGTCGTCGACGGTCACGGGCGCCTGCGACGCCAGCCCGAGAACGAGGAACGACATGGCGATGCGATGGTCGAGACGGCTTTCCACCGTCGCCCCGCCCGGCACGCCGCCCGGCCCCCGGCCGTGGACGATCCACCAGTCCTCGCCCTCCTCGACCTCGACGCCCGCGGCGCGCAGCCCCGCCGCCATCGCGTCGATCCGGTCGCTTTCCTTCACGCGCAGCTCGCGCACCCCGCGCATCACGGTCGGCCCCTCGGCAAAGGCCGCCACCACCGACAGGATCGGGTATTCGTCGATCATGGAGGCCGCGCGCTCGGGCGGCCCCTCTATTCCCGTCATGCCGCCCGAGAACCGCGCGCGAAGGGCCGCCACCGGCTCGCCGCCCTCGTCGCGCTGGGCTTCGAAGGCCAGCTCCGCGCCCATCTCGCGCAGCGTCTCGAAGAGACCCGCGCGCGTGGGGTTGAGGCCGATCCCCGGCACGCGCACGTCCGAGCCCGCGACGATCAGCGCCGCCGCCACCGGAAAGGCGGCGGAGGACGGATCGCGCGGCACGGCGATCGACTGCGGGCGCAGCTCGGGCTGGCCGGCGAGCGTGATGACACGGCCCTCGCCGGTCTGCTCGGTGGCGATGCGCGCACCGAAGCCCGCCAGCAGCCGTTCGGTGTGGTCGCGGGTCGCCTCGCGCTCGATCACCACCGTCTCGCCCGGCGCGTTCAGCCCGGCAAGAAGCACCGCCGACTTCACCTGCGCCGAGGGAACGGGCACCTCGTAGCGCACCGGCAGCGGGTCGTCGGCCCCCACGAGCGTCATCGGCAGCCGTCCGCCCGAGCGGCCCACGGCGCGCGCGCCGAAAAGCGCCAGCGGATCGGTCACGCGCGCCATCGGGCGCCGGTTCAGGCTCGCGTCGCCGGTGAAGGTGGCGGTGATCGGCGTCGTGGCCATGGCGCCCATGACAAGGCGCACGCCCGTCCCCGAATTCCCGCAATCGATCACCTGCCCGGGCTCGGCGAAGCCGCCGGTGCCGAGCCCGTGAACGCTCCAGGCGCCCTCGCCCTGCCGCGTCACCTCGGCGCCGAAGGCGGCCATCGCCTTGGCGGTGTCGAGCACGTCCTGGCCTTCCAGAAGCCCGGTGATCCGCGTCTCGCCCACGGCGAGCGCGCCCAGGATCAGCGCGCGGTGGCTGACCGACTTGTCGCCGGGCACGACCGCCTCTCCGGCGAGCGGCCCCGCGCGGCGCGCGGTCATCGAAACGGGGGTGCCGTGGGCGGACATGGGCCTCTCGTGTGCTGCACCCGGGCGGAGTAGCGCAGCCCGTCCGGGCCGTCCAGCCTGTGCAGGCGGCGCGTCAGCGGCGGCGGAAGGTCAGGTAGTGCGGCACCCGGCCCTCGCGCAGTGCCTTCTGCTCGTAGCGTGTGGACATCCAGTCGGTCCACGGCCTGCGCCAGTCGTCCGGACGCTCGGCCAGCCACGCGAAGCCGTGGCGGGGCACCTCCTGGAGCGCCTGGCGCACGTAGTCGGGAATGTCCGTCGCGAGACGGAGTTCCGCGCCCGGCCGCATCGCGCGGGCGAGCGGGGCCAGGTATTCCGGGGTCACGAAGCGGCGGCGGTGATGCTTCTTCTTGGGCCAGGGATCGGGGTAGAGCACGAACACGCGGTCGAGCGAGGCATCGGGCAGCACGTCGAAGAGGTCGCGCACGTCGCCGGGATGGACCCTCAGGTTGGACACGCCCGCCTCGCGGATCTTGCCGAGCAGCATGGCGACGCCGTTGACGTAAGGCTCGCAACCAAGGATCCCGACCCCGGGGTGGGCGCGCGCCTGATGGATCATGTGCTCGCCGCCGCCGAACCCCACCTCGAGCCAGACCGGCGCGCCGCCGAACAGCGCATCGAGGTCGAGAGGCCTGCGTCCGGGGTTCTCGTGCCAGCCCACCGGGCCGGGCGAGAGCTTGTCCAGATCCTCTTCGAGATAGGCTCGCTGGCTCTCGCGCAGACCCTTGCCGCGGATCCGGCCGTAGAAATTCCGCCAGGGCGCGCCGGAAGAATGCGTTGTCGTGCGTCGGTCGCTCATGGGGCGGGGACATAGCGCAGGCCGCATCGGGGGCGCAATCACCGGGCGCACGCCGCCGCAACAGGGCGGGCGGCCCGACCGGCCGGTGGGTGGCGGCGCGCTTGCGGGCCATGCGCGATGTCAGGGCAGGTCCACGCTCTCCTGAGCCTGACCGCCATTGCCCTGCTCGCCGGGCACGGCGTCGCCGCGCCCGTCACCATTGCCGTTGCCGACGCCCATGTTGTTGCCGGTCCCGCCTGCCCCGGCAGGATCCCCGCCGGACCCGTCGCCGGTTCCGCCCGCCCCGTCGCCGTCCCCGTCGGAGCCGTCGCCGTCCTCGTCGGACCCACCGTCGTCCCCGTCGAATCCGCCCTCTTCCCCGTCGGACCCGCCGTCGTCCCCGTCCGACCCGTCATCGTCCCCGTCGGAGCCGTCGTTGTCCCCGTCCGACCCGTCGTCATTCCCGTCGGACCCATCTTCGTCCCCGTCGTCCCCGTCGGACCCGTCGCCATTGCCCGGGGAAAGAACGCTTTCAAGGCCGCGGCCCTCGCGGCTGCGAGCGATTTCGACGGAGGCCTCGGCATCGAGTTCCTCCAGCGCGATCAGCAACTCCGCGAAAGGCGGGTTCTCGTCCTCGATGCTCTCTTTCAAGCGCTGCATGACCTGGCGCTGCCGCGGCGGTGGCAGCGTCTGCACCCCGCCGCGCGGCTCGCCCCATCGCGGTCCGGCCAGATAGACCGCGGCGAACATGACCTTCGCCCGGATTTCATCCGTCCCGCTGGCGCGCAGCGCGTCGTAGAACATCCTGTGGACGCTTCGCCACTCGTCCTTGCGCCATTGCGGAAGGTTCTCGTTGCCGATGCCGCAATACGCGTCGTGGATGGCCGCCGCGTTGACGAATTCCGGGCTTCGCGGCTGACCCACGATCGGCACGAAGACACGCGGAATCGACGCACCGTCGGTCAGGGTGCCCCGCGGCGCGACCCAGCGTTTGCCGCCCGAGTCGACGAAAGTGAGGGACTCCGCCATGGGAAAGAAGCGGCCGAACCGGAACGGCACCGGGACCTCGCGCGGTTCCAGGCGGACGGGGGAATTGAAGAACAGGCAGGTTTCGGGGGCGTCGGCCGGGCACACCCGCGTCGACAGCACGCCATCCGCCCTGGAGGGTTGCAGAACGTCCGGACTGCAGCCTGCCAGGATGAGGCACGCGCCGACGACGACGATTTTTCGGACACCCATGGTTGCGCTCCCGGGGCGCAAGATCGACCCGGGGACGAGTGTTTCAAAAACGGCGGAATCTTACAAGATTTCTTGCGCGGCGGCGAAGACGGATCACACCATCTTCTTCAGGTCGTCCACGAGATCCGTGCGCTCCCACGAAAACCCGCCGTCCGCATCGGGCTCGCGCCCGAAATGGCCGTAGGCGGCCGTGCGCGCGTAGATCGGGCGGTTGAGCATCAGATGCTCGCGAATGCCGCGCGGCGTGAGGTCCATCACCTTCGGGATGACCGCCTCGATCGCCTCGTCGTCCACCTGCCCCGTGCCATGGGTGTCCACGTAGATCGAAAGCGGTTTCGCCACGCCGATCGCGTAGGACAGCTGAAGCGTGCAGCGCCGCGCCAGCCCCGACGCCACGATGTTCTTGGCCACGTAACGCGCGGCGTAGGCGGCCGAGCGGTCGACCTTGGTCGGATCCTTGCCCGAGAAGGCGCCGCCGCCATGGGGCGCCGCCCCGCCATAGGTGTCCACGATGATCTTCCGGCCGGTCAGCCCGGCATCGCCGTCCGGGCCGCCGATCACGAAAGTGCCGGTCGGGTTGACCCACCATTCGGTGGCGTCGGTGATCCAGTCGGACGGCAGAACCTCGCGGATGTAGGGCTCCACGATGTCGCGGATGTCCCGCGAGCTCTGGCCGTCATGGGCGTGCTGGGTCGAGAGCACGATCTGCGTGACCTCCACCGGCTTTCCACCCTCGTAGCGCACCGTGAGCTGGCTCTTGGCGTCGGGGCGCAGCTCCGGCTCCTGCCCCGATTTCCGCGCCTCGGCAAGACGGCGCAGGATCTTGTGGGCATACTGGATCGGCGCGGGCATGAGCTCCGGCGTCTCGTCGACCGCGTAGCCGAACATGATGCCCTGATCGCCGGCCCCGTCCCGGTCGACGCCCTGCGCGATGTGCGCGGACTGTTCGTGCAGGAAGTTGAGGACATGGCAGGTGTTCCAGTGGAACTGCTCCTGCTCGTAGCCGATATCCTTGATGCAGTCGCGCGCGATCTGCCCGAACCGGCCCATGTAGTTCTTAAGAAGCTCCGGGTCCGACAGGCCCACCTCGCCGCCGATGACGACGAGCCCGGTGGTCGCGAAGGTTTCGCAGGCCACGCGCGCGTTCTGCTCCTCGGCCAACAGCGTGTCGAGAATGGCGTCCGAAATCCGGTCGCAGCCCTTGTCGGGGTGGCCCTCGGAGACGGACTCCGAGGTGAAGATGTAGTTGTCGCGCGCCATCGGGGGATGCTCCATTGGGGTTGTCCCGCCACGCCAGGAAGCCGTTGTGACGGTCGTTTCGCTATATCCGGATCGGCGTATGCAGCCGCCCGCCAAAGGTCAATCGGTTTTTCCGCGCGCGCGCCGGGCCGCGATGGCGAAAAGGGCGAAAAGCGCGGGCGCCGCCGGCCAGTCCCCGAGGCGCGCGTAAGGCGTGGGCGGCAGGGCTTCGGGCAGCGCGACATCGATGTAGCCCGCCTGCCCGAGCGCGATCTCGGACAGCACGGCGCCGCGCGCGTCGATCGCGGCCGAGACGCCGGTATTGGCCGCACGCATCAGCGGCAGCCCCTGCTCGACCGCGCGCAGCCGCGCCTGCGCCAGGTGCTGATAGGGCCCCGAGAAGGTGCCGAACCACGCATCGTTGGTCAGGTGCAGCAGGTAGTCGGGCCGTTCCGGCGCGCCCCCGACGTCCTGCGGAAAGACGGCCTCGTAGCAGATGAGCGGCAGCGCGGAGCCGAGCGGGCCGGTGTCGAGAAGCCGCGGCCCGGGCCCCGGCGTGTAGCCGCCGTCGGCGCGCGCGGCGAGGCCGTGGATGCCGAGACGCCGCCAGAAGGCCGGCCAGGGCATGTATTCGCCGAAGGGCACGAGATGGTGCTTGTCGTAGACATCGGCCGTCCGGCCCCCGGCATCGAGGAAGACGGCGGAGTTGTAGTAGCGGCCCGCCTCGCTCCGCTGGATGCCCAGAACGACGCCGGCGCCGCCCGCGGCCTCGGCGATATGGGCAAGCGGCGCCTCTGCGCGCTCGAGCAGGTCCGGCAGCGCGGTCTCGGGCCACACCACGAGGTCGGGACGCGGCGCGGCCATGGTGAAGCTCACCTGCCGCGCGTAGAAGACGGGAATATGCTCGGGGTCCCATTTCTGGCGCTGGGGCGCATTGGGCTGGATCAGCCGGACGGTGTGGGGCGTTGGCTCCGGCAGGGGCAGGGACAGCCGGGCCAGCCCGCCCCCCCACAGGACCGCGAGCGCGCCCGCCGCAACCACAAGGGCGGACGCCCGGCGCCCCGCGCCGAAAAGCGCCGCTGGCAGCATGGCCAGCGCGAGCGTGGCGAGGGTCAGCCCGTGCGGCCCGATCCACGCCGCCCATTGCATCACGGGCGTGCCGATGAAGGCATGGCCCGGCATCGCCCACGGGAACCCGGTCAGAAGATAGGCGCGGGCAAGCTCCGAAAGGCAGAGCGCGGCGACAAGCCCGACCGCCCCCGCCCGGAGGCGCGCCGCGATCCACCCCGCCGCGCCCCAGAAAAGCGCGAGCCCGCCTGCGAGAAATGCCAGCGCGAAAGGCGCCATCCAGCCGTCCCGCGCCGCGTCCACGAAGAAGGGCTCCACGATCCAGTGCAGCGCGAGCGCGAAATGCCCAAGTCCGAAGACCCAGGCCACGAAGGCCGCGCGCCGCGGCGCGCCCGCGCGCGACCACAAGAGGGCAAGTGCCGCGAAGCCCAGAAGCGTTAGGGGCCAGAGCCCGAAGGGCGCCTGCCCGAGCGCCGCGCCCGCGCCCGCGACCAGCCCGAGCCCCAGCCGCGGCCGGAAGGAGAGCGCCGCGGCCCCGGGCCGCGGGCGCGCGCCTTCAGCCATCGCGCGCCTCGCGCAGGCGCACGCGCAACCGCTTGATCCGGCGCGGGTCGGCGTCCACCACCTCGAATTCAGGCCCGGCCGGGTGCGGGATCACCTCGCCTCGGGCGGGCACCCTGCCCGCCAGCATGAAGACGAGCCCGCCCAGCGTGTCGATCTCTTCGGGGTCCACCTCGGCCACGTCGGACAGGGAGCGCCCGATCTCCGCCTCGAAATCCTCGAGCGGTGTCTTGGCCTGCACCGAATAGCAGCCGGGCTGCTCCTCGTGCCACCAGCTGTCCTCGTCGACGTCGTGCTCGTCCTCGATCTCGCCGATGACCTGTTCGATCAGGTCCTCGATCGTGACCAGCCCGTCCACCCCGCCATACTCGTCGATCACGAGCGCCATGTGGCGCCGCTCCGTCTGCATCTTGGTCAGGAGCACGCCGATGGGCATCGAGGGCGGCACGAAGAGCAGCGGCCGGAGCAGCGCCTCGAGATCGAACGTCTCCTGCCCGCCGTTGAAGCCGTGGCTGAGCGCGAAGTCCTTCAGGTGCGCCATGCCGACGGGGTTGTCGAGCGTGCCGGAGTAGACCGGAAGGCGCGACATGCCCGTCTCGCGAAAGACGTCCACGAGTTCCTCGCGCGAGATCGTGTCCGGCACGGCGATGATTTCGGCCTTGGGGATCGCGACGTCCTCCACCCGCAGGCGGCGCAGGTTCACCATCCCGTGCGTTTGCGGCTTCGCGCTGGCCATCTCCTCGGTTCCGGCCTCCGTCTCTTCCTCGTCCGAAGGGGAGAATATCCCCAGAACGCGGCGGATCAGGCCGCCCCCCGAGTCGTCGTCTGTCTGGGTCTGCGCGCTCTGCGCTGCGCTAGAGGACCCGTCGGTATCGTCCATCATCTTTCATCCAGAGCGCGGCAGGTCGGGCCGCAATGCGGTATATGGGTCAGGAAGGCCCAGATTGCCAAGGATTTCGGCCTCCTCGCTCTCCATGAGTGTCGCATCCGCATCGGTTTCGTGGTCGTAGCCCAGGCAGTGCAGCAGTCCGTGCACCACCAGATGGGCGACGTGACGCTCGAACGGGATGGCGGACGCCTGCGCCTCGCGGGCGCAGGTCTCGAAGGCCAGCGCGATATCGCCGATCTCGGGGTCGGCGGGATCGGGCGGCGAGGGGCGCTCTCCGGGCCGCGCCGCGCCGCGCTCGGCCGCGGGCCAGCTCAGCACGTTGGTGGGCACCGCCTTGCCGCGGAACTGGGCGTTGAGCGCCGCGATGCGCGCGTCGTCGCATCCCAGCACGACCACTTCCCACGGCTCGGCACCGAGACCGAGATGCGCGAGCGCGGCGCCGACCGCGCGTTCGGCGATGGCGGCAAGACCCGCCTCAGCCCATCGCGGATCCTCGATGACGGTTTCCGTGACCACGGCCTCGATACCCGGGGGGCGGCCCCGCTCCCTTGCGATGTTTCCCGGCCGGCCGGTCAGGCCGGCGCGTCGGCGTCGTAAGCCTCGATGATCGCGGCCACGAGCGGGTGGCGCACCACGTCGCGCGCCGTGAAGTAGCTGAAGGAGATCCCCGTCACCGGCGAGAGCAGCCGCTCCGCGTCCGCGAGCCCGGAGGTGACGCCGCGCGGCAGGTCCACCTGGCTGCGGTCGCCGGTGACGACCATGCGCGAGCCTTCCCCGAGACGGGTGAGGAACATCTTCATCTGCATCGAGGTCGCGTTCTGCGCCTCGTCGAGCACGACGAAGGCGTTCGACAGCGTGCGCCCGCGCATGAAGGCCAGCGGCGCGATCTCGATCGTCTTCTCCTCCATCAGGCGCGCCAGCTGCTTGGCGGGCAGGAAATCGTTCAGCGCGTCGTAGAGCGGCTGCATGTAGGGATCGACCTTCTCCTTCATGTCGCCCGGCAGAAAGCCCAGCCGCTCGCCCGCCTCCACCGCCGGACGCGACAGGATGATGCGGTCGACGTGGCCGGCCAGATACATCGAGACGCCCACCGCCACGGCGAGATAGGTCTTGCCGGTGCCGGCCGGGCCGATGCCGAAGCAGAGTTCGTGCCCGAAAAGCGCCCGGACATAGGTGCGCTGCGCGTCGGTGCGCGGCTCGACGAGCTTCTTCCGCGTCTTGATCTCCACCGGGCCGGAGCCGAACATCTCGAGTTGGTCGCCCGGCGCCGCGCCCATGCGCAGTTCCCGGTCCACATCGTCCGCGCTGACCGGCCTGCCCTGCTCGAGACGCTGGTAGAGCGATTCGAGAACCTCGACCGCCTCCTGCCGCGGCGCCTCCTCGCCGATCACGGCAAGCTGGTTGCCCCGGCGCAGGATCTGAACGTGAAGCTTGTGCTCTATGTCCGCGAGATGGCGATCATGTTCGCCGCAAAGGTCGATCAGGAGCCGGTTGTCGGGGAACTCGATAAGCGCCTCGGTCAAAGTGCCTGTGCTCACGCATGTCTCCTGCCGCGGATGGACACCATAAGGGTGCCCCGTCCGGCCCGCCATTGCAACCGCGCGGGCGCGCGCGCCGGCGGGAGCGCCGGGTCGGAACGGGACGACGCAGGACGCCGCGAGGCGGAACAGCCCCGCGGCGCCCGGAACCAGCAAGACACATGAACAATTTCTTCGCCGGCGACTCCAGGACGTCCCTGAAACCCGCCGGAAAAACTGGACAAACCCGGGATTTCCACGCGTTTGTCCACACCCCCGACCAGAACGCGACAGCGCCCGGCCAACTCGCCACCCTCCGAATATACAACGGCTTACGCCGGGGAAGCGAGTCCGATCCGATGGTCAATCGGTTTCGGTAACGCGAACGATCCGCCGCCCTTGTGGAAAAGCGGATTTCAAACTTCTTTCAATCACATGCAGCCTGTCGCGGACACAGGCGGCCGTCAGGCCAACCTTCCGGACAAGGAGTTCGGCCCGCTTTCGACGACACGCACCGTCGCGATCCGTCCGGCCCGGGCCGCGGGATCGGCGACATGGACGGCGTGCAGATACTCCGACTTGCCGACCATCTGACCCTCGAGCCGGCCGGGTTTTTCGAACAGCACGCTGACATCGCGCCCGACCATGGCGTCCTGCGCGGCCCGCTGCTGGCGCGTGAGAAGCGCCTGAAGCCGCTGCAGACGGTCCGACGCCACATCGGCATCGACCTGCGGGCGCTCGGCGGCGGGTGTGCCCGGCCGCGGCGAATACTTGAACGAGAAGGCGGAACCATAGCCGACCGCCCCGACCAGATCGAGGGTCGCCTGGAAATCCGCCTCGGTCTCCTCGGGAAAGCCCACGATGAAATCGCCCGAGAGCAGGATGTCGGGACGCGCGGCGCGGATGCGCTCGATCAGCCGGACGTAGCCCTCGGCGGTGTGCCTGCGGTTCATCCGCTTCAGGATGCGGTCGCTGCCCGACTGCACGGGCAGATGCAGGTAGGGCATCAGCTTTTCGCAGGTGCCGTGCGCCGCGATCAGGTCCTCGCCCATGTCGTTGGGGTGTGACGTGGTGAAGCGGATCCGCGCGAGCCCGTCGATCTCTGCCAGTTCGTGGATCAGCCGTGCGAGCGACCAGTCCGCGCCGTCCGGCCCGGCGCCGTGATAGGCATTCACGTTCTGGCCGAGAAGCGTGATCTCCCGCACGCCCCGCTCCACGAGGTCGCGCGCCTCCGCCATCACCCGCTCCACCGGGCGCGAGACTTCGGAGCCGCGCGTGTAGGGCACGACGCAGAAGGCGCAAAACTTGTCGCAGCCTTCCTGCACGGTCAGGAAGGCCGTCGGCCCGCGCGCGGCCTTGGGCCGCGACTTCAGATGCGCGAACTTGTCCTCCTCGGGGAAGTCGGTATCGAGCGCCTTCTCGCCGGCGCGGGCGCGCGCCTCGAGGTCGGGAAGGCGGTGATAGCTCTGGGGGCCGACCACGAGGTCCACCATGGGCTGGCGGCGCATGATCTCCTCGCCCTCGGCCTGCGCCACGCAGCCTGCCACGCCGATCTTCAGATCCGGTTTCGCGGCTTTCAGGCCCTTGAAGCGCCCGAGCTCGGAATAGACCTTCTCGGCGGCCTTCTCCCGGATATGGCAGGTGTTCAGCAGGATCATGTCCGCGTCGTCCGGGCTGTCGGTCTCGACATAGCCCTGCCCGCCCAGCGCCTCGGCCATCCGCTCGCTGTCATAGACGTTCATCTGACAGCCGTAGGTCCTGATATAGAGCTTCCGGGGCTGGGTCATGATCGTGCCTCGCGCGTTCCAGCCCGCTGCCTACACCGGATCGGGCCCGCCTTGCAATGCGGCGCCATTTGCCGGAGTTTCACGCCGGGAGGCCAGTGAGGCGCGATGTATTACCGGGGCCTGGACGACTTTCTGGCGCGCGGGCGCGCGGCACTGGCCGAGGGGCCCGTCGCGATCGTCATGGTCGAGGACGACGCCGAGGTGGACACCACGCTGCGCCACCACATGCAGTCGGGCTTCCGCGCCGTTCTGGCGCTGATGCCCGATGTCGTCCCCCTCGCCCCCGACCTTGTGGACACGGTGCATCGCATCGCCTGCGATCCCTATGCGGAAGGCGCGCTGCAGTCGGCCGTCAACCGCATCGCCGCCGCCGCGCCGGGTACGTGGTTCTTCTACTGCTACAATGCCGAGTTCCTGTTCTACCCGTTCTGCGAGACGCGCACGGTGGGCGAGATGCTCGCCTTTCATGCCGAAGAGCGGCGCTCGGCGATGCTGACCTACGTCATCGACCTTTACGCCGCCGATCTGGACACCGCGCCGAACGCGGTCTGCCTTGACACGGCGCAGATCGACAGGACGGGCTACTACGCGCTCGCCCGGAAGGATCCGGCGCATCACGACCACCCCAGGGAACGCCAGCTCGATTTCCATGGCGGGCTGCGCTGGCGCTTCGAGGAGCACGTGCCGCCCGCGCGGCGCAAGATCGATCGCATCTCGCTTTTCCGGGCCAGGCCCGGGCTCGCACTGCGCGGCGATCACACTTTCAACGACGAGGAATACAACACCTATGCCTGCCCGTGGCACCACAACCTGACGGCGGCGGTGGTCTCGTTCCGCACGGCGAAGGCGCTGCGCACCAACCCGGGCTCGCGCGACGGGATAGACACGTTCCGCTGGCACAATTCCGTGCCGTTCGAGTGGCACTCCCGCCAGCTGCTGGACCTCGGCCTGATGGAGCCGGGCCAGTGGTTCTGAGCCGCCGGACGCCCGCGGGACATGGCGACCCCACCGCCCGGCGCGAGGTTCAGAGGTTCAGAGGTTCAGAGGTTCAGAGGTTCTCGATCTGCGGCATTCCGACGATGTGATAGCCGCCGTCCACATGCACGACCTCGCCGGTCGTGAAGGCGCCGGCGTCGGAGGCGAGCCAGACCGCCGTGCCGCCCACCGCCTCGAGCGTGGCGTTGGCGCGCAGCGGCGCGTTCGCCTCGGAATGCTTGTAGGTGCGCCGCGCGCCGCCGATGGCCGCGCCCGCGAGCGTCTTCATCGGGCCCGGAGAGATCGCGTTCACGCGGATGCGCTCGGGCCCCAGATCGTTCGCGAGGTAGCGCGTCGCGGCCTCGAGCGCGGCCTTCGCCACGCCCATGACGTTGTAGTTCGGCACCACGCGCATGGAGCCCTGGTAGGTCAGCGTCATGAGCGCGCCGCCATTCTCCCGCATCAGCGGCTGCGCCCGCCGGGCCACGTCGATGAAGGAGTAGGCCGAGATGTCGAGCGAGTGCTTGAAGTTCTTCCGGGTGGTGTTGATGAACCGGCCCGTCAGCTCCGACTTGTCGGAATAGGCGATGGCGTGCACCACGAAGTCGATGGCGGGCCAGCGCGCGCCCAGGGCCTCGAACGCGGCGTCCATCGCGGCGTCGTCGGTGACGTCGGCGTCGACGAGGATGTCGGATCCGAGCGAGGCCGCCAGCGGCTCGACCCGCCTGCCGAAGGCCTCCCCCTGGTAGGTGAAGGCAAGCTCGGCGCCCGCGCCATGCATGGCCTTCGCGATGCCCCACGCGATGGAGCGGTCGTTGGCCACGCCCATGATGAGGCCGCGCTTGCCCTTCAGAAGATCCGACATCGGTGCTGTCACCCGTGATATCTGCTCAGAAGCATTGACCCGTTGGTGCCGCCGAAGCCGAAGCTGTTGGTCATCACCGTGTCGAGGCCGGCGCCGTCCACCCGCGTCAAGGCGATCTCGGCCGGATCGATCGCGGGGTCCAGCGTCTCGACGTTGATCGAGGGCGCGATGAAATCGTGCTGCAGCATCAGCAGGCAGTAGATCGCCTCCTGCGCGCCGGTCGCCCCCTGGCTGTGGCCGGTCATGGATTTCGTGGAACTGATGGGCGGCGTCGCGCCCCTGCCCCAGACGCGGCGCACCGCCTCCACCTCGCCCACATCGCCGACGGGCGTGGAGGTGCCGTGCGCGTTGATGTAGCCCACCTTGCGGTCCGCCGGCAGGGTCGCGAGCGCAAGACGCATCGCCCGCTCGCCGCCCTCTCCGGACGGTGCGACCATGTCGTGCCCGTCCGAGGTGGCGCCGTAGCCGGTGACCTCCGCGTAGATGCGGGCCCCGCGGGCCTTCGCGTGCTCGAGCTCTTCCAGCACCACGATGCCGCCGCCGCCCGAGATCACGAACCCGTCGCGGCCGGCATCGAAGGCGCGGGACGCCTTTTCCGGCGCGTCGTTGTATTTCGCGCTCATCGCGCCCATCGCGTCGAAGAGACACGACAGCGTCCAGTCGAGCTCCTCGCCGCCGCCGGCGAACATCACGTCCTGCTTGCCCATCATGATCTGCTCCGCCGCATTGCCGATGCAGTGCAGCGAGGTCGAACAGGCGGAGGTGATCGAGTAGTTGATCCCCTTGATATGGAACGCCGTGGCGAGGTTCGCGCTCACCGTGGACGACATGCATTTGGGCACGGCGAAGGGGCCGATCCGCTTCGGGCTGCCCTTTTCCAGCACGGTCTGGTGCGCGGCGAGCATGGCCGAGGTGGACGGCCCGCCCGAGCCCGCCACCAGCCCCGTCCGCTCGTTCACCACGTCGCTGTCCTCGAGCCCCGCGTCGGCGATGGCCTGGCTCATCGCGATATGGGCGTAGGCGGCGCCGGGCCCCATGAACCGCAGCGTGCGCTTGTCCACGTGCTCGGACACGTCGATGTCGACGGCGCCCGCGATCTGGCTGCGGAACCCGTGCTCCTTCATGTCCTCGTTCGCGGTGATCCCCGAGCGGCCGGCCGGAGCGATGCAAGAACCTCCTCGGCATCGGTCCCGATGGACGAGACGATGCCGAGTCCGGTGACGACGACGCGGCGCATCGGCGCTTCCTCCCTAGTCGGTGAACAGCCCGACCTTCATGTCCGTTGCGGTGTAGATGTCCTTCCCGTCCGCCAGCATGCGCCCGTCGGCGAGGCCCAGCTTCAGCTTGCGGTCGATCACCCGCGTGAAGTCGACGATATAGGTCACCAGCTTTGTCGCGGGCGTCACCATGTCGGTGAATTTCACCTCGCCGACGCCCAGCGCGCGGCCCCGGCCCGGCATGCCCCGCCAGCCGAGGTTGAAGCCCGTGAGCTGCCAGAGCGCATCGAGGCCGAGGCAGCCCGGCATCACCGGGTCGCCCGGGAAATGGCACTTGAAAAACCACAGGTCGGGCGTGATGTCGAGTTCGGCCACCACATGCCCCTTGCCATGCGCGCCCCCGTCCGAGGAGATCTCCGTGACCCGGTCCATCATCAGCATCGGCGGCTCGGGAAGCTGGGCGTTGCCCGGTCCGAAGAGCTCGCCGCGCGCGCAGCGCAGGAGATCGTCCTTGTCGAAGCTGGTGGGATGATCGGCCATTCAGGGCGCGCTCCTCGGGACACTGCGGTTTACCGCGCTCCCTCTAGCACCCCGCGAAAGGCGCTTGCAAGACTGCGCGCGGCCGGCAACACAGAGCCTTGCGCCGGCGAAAATTCCCCGATTTGCATTGAAACATCGCCGCTTGAAGCTCTATATTCCCGCTGGAACGTAAGGAAGATGACCGTCATGGATCAACAGGCTCTCGATCGCGGATCCGAATGGCTGTCCGAGGCCGGGCTCCGGCCGACGCGGCAGCGGTTGACGCTGGCCGCGCTTCTCGTCGGCGACGGCCACAACCGTCACGTGACGGCCGAAAGCCTGTTCGCCGCGGTGCGGGAGCGCGGCGAAAGCGTGTCGCTCGCCACCGTCTACAACCCGCTCAAGGCGTTCTGTGACGCGGGGCTGATGCAGGAGATCACGGTGGACGGGTCGAAAAGCTATTTCGACACCAACATCCACGATCATCCGCATTTCTTCTGGGAAGACGAGGGGCGTCTCTCCGACGCGCCGTCGGAGGAACTCGAGATCACCCGGCTGCCCACCGCCCCCGAGGGCGCGGAAATCGCCAAGATCGACGTGGTGATCCGGCTCCGTCGCGGCTGACCCGGCGCGCTCGACGCGCCGTTCTCTTCGCTGATATCGCTGGCCACGATCGCCGCGGGTCCGGACGCACCGGCCGCCGGGCTGCACGTCACGCCGATGCGCTGCATGAAAACCCGAAGTGCCGATTGAAGACTTGTCGCGCGAGTGCGAATGGCGCAGCGGCCTCGCAGTGGCTGACGCCCCGCACGCGGGCGGACCGTCGTTCATCCCCATGTGGACCAGGTGAAGACCACGGAGGCGGCGCTCGCCGAGCAAGCGCTGTCGCCGCGGCGGGCCGGAACGGCGCTCAGGCGGGGACGTCAAGGGCGCGCCGGGGGACCCGGCGCGCCGCCGTTTTCAGGCCGCCTGCGGGCGGCGCGGACGCCGCCGCTTCGCCGGTTTCGGCGCGCCACCGGCGCCGCCGGCCGGCTTGCCGCGATGGCGCCGCGCGCCGTTCCGGCGGCCGCCGGCAGCATCGTCGCCTTCCGCAAGCGGGCTGTTGCCCCGGGCCACGGGCACCTCGATCTTCATCAGCTTCTGGATCTGGCGCAGCAGATCGGCCTCGTCGGGCGCGCAGAACGCGATCGCCTCACCCTCGCGCCCGGCGCGCGCGGTGCGCCCGATCCGGTGCACGTAATTGTCCGGAACATCGGGCAGATCGTAGTTGATGACATAGGTCACGCCGGGGATGTCGATACCGCGCGCGGCCACGTCGGTCGCCACGAGCGTGTTGATCGCGCCCGAGCGGAACGCCTTGATCGCGCGGTCGCGCTGGCCCTGGCTCTTGTTGCCGTGGATCGAGGCGGCGTTGAAGCCGTCCGCCACCAGCCCCTTCATGAGCTTTTCCGCCCCGTGCTTGGTGCGGGCGAAGACCAGCGTCAGCGCCGCCTCGTCCCGCGAGAGGATCTCTCGCAGGCGGCCCGGCTTCTCGGCCTTGTCGAGGAAATGCACCGATTGCGTGACCTTGTCGGCGGCCTTGCCCGGCGGCGAGACCTGAACGCGGCGGGGAGTCGTGAGGTAGGCGCGCGACAGTTCTTCCATCTGCTTCGACATGGTCGCCGAAAAGAGCATGGTCTGGCGCGGCGTGCCAAGCCGCGGCGCGATCTTGCGCAGGGCGTGGATGACGCCGAGGTCGAGCATCTGGTCGGCCTCGTCGAGCACGAGATGGCGCACCTGGCCGAGATCGACGGCGCCCCGCTCCATCAGGTCGATAAGCCGCCCCGGCGTGGCGACGAGGATATCCGTGCCGCGCGACAGAAGCGAGATCTGCCGGCCCAGCGACTGCCCGCCGACGACCGTCGCCACGCGCAGTCTGGTTCCGTCGGTCAGCGTGCGCAGGCTTTCCGCGATCTGGTTCGCCAGCTCACGCGTCGGCGCGAGGATGAGCGCCTTCGCGGTTTTCGGCGCGGGCTTGCCCGGCTCGCCGAGAAGATGATCGACAAGCGGCAGGCCGAAGGCCAGCGTCTTGCCGGTGCCGGTCTGGGCGAGGCCCATGATGTCGTGCCCCTCCATCGCGAGCGGGATCGCCTGCGCCTGGATCGGGGTCGGTTGCGCGAATCCCGCGCGGCTCAGCGCGGTGTTGAGGGTCGGCGCGAGGCCGAGCATGTCGAAATCGAACAAATCGTATCCTTCTTGGGCCGCGCACGGACCTTGAGCCGGCACAACCGTGCTGAATGGCCGCCGAAAGGCAGCCGATGAGGGTTCGCGGGCCAGTCGACGAAGGGGAGAGTCCCGATCCGTCCGGTCGTCGCGTCAGGAACCCTGCGTGATGGGGAACTGAATTCGGTGCGCCGTTGGCCTCTTGGGCGGCCAGATCTGCTCACGCGGCAGCGCGGCACTGGGGGTCAAGTGGGGCATCCGCGCTGCGCTGTCAAGCGTTTCCGGTCCCATGCACGGCATGGACGCCGCTTCGGCCCTGCTCTGAGGGCGGCACTTCTCGCGCGCGCCGGATCCCGGCGCCGACAGACCGCGGCGAAGTTCACTGCGCCCTCATTCCCATTCCATCTGCTGGAATGCCATCTGCGCGTTGCGGCCGGCGAGCGCCTCGAACTGCTCGAGATAGGCGAAGTCCGACTGGTCCACCTGCGGCGCCTCCATGATGTCCCCGCCCTCGTCGATCAGCGCGCCGATCTCGGCGCGAAGGTGCATCAGATAGTCGTAGGTGTCGGCGCGCGCCTTCTCCATCGTGGTCGCGGGGCCGTGGCCCGGCACGACATGCGCCGCGCCCGTCGCCTCCACCGCCTCGAACGCGGACGGCCATCCGCTGATGGAGCTCTGCGCACCCACGCCGAGCAGACGCGCGACATAGACGATGTCGCCGGTGAAGACCGTGTCGCGCGCCGGCACCAGGACGAAGCTGTCGCCCGGCGTGTGCGCCGGTCCGGGATGGACGATCTCGAGGCGCAGCCCGCCGAGCTCGAGCGTGTAGGCATCCGTGAAGGTCACGTCCGCGAAGCTCGGCTCCGTCCCCTCCAGCGCGTCGCCGATGAGCTGCGCCAGCGCCGTCATCTGCATCGAGGCGCGGGCCCGCTGGTCCGCCACCGCCGCCTCGGACGCGATCACTGTTGCCCCCTGCGCCTGCCAGTAGCCGTTGCCGAGCCAGCGGTGGTCCTGCCCGCCGGTGTTGATGACATGGACAACCGGCTGATCGGTGAGGCCGCGGATGACCGCGTGCAGCATCTCCGCGCCTTTCCAGGAGCCGCCCGGATCCATCAGCACCGCGCCCGCCCCCGTCTCGATCAGGCCGAAGGTCGCGTTGTTGCCCAGATTCTCCGGGCTGCGTTGCTCGGTGGGGCCGACGATAGCCCAGGCATCGTCCGTGACGGGCTGCACCTTCAGGATGTCGGCATGGGCGAGGGCGGGCGCGGCAACCATGGCGGCGGTGGCGAGCCTGCGGATCATGCGTGCGGCCCGGGTTCGGGCTTCGCCAGGTCGGGGACGCCGCCCGCATGGATGATCCTGCGGTCCGCCGCGATCCGCGCGCCTGGGCATGATGCCCTCCATGGCGATGAATTTCTGCCTTGCCATTTTCCAGTCCTCCACCTCGGCGCAGGGTTTCCGGGCCGCTTCCCTGACCGTCGTCTCGCCTGTATCGAGACGCTTGCCGGCGAAACCGTAGACCTTGGCCTTTTTCTTGCCAATCGCCTTTCCTGGTATCGTCTGCGACTGGCGGGGCGCTCACGGCGGAAAGGTGGAAAGCACACCGAGCGGCGGCAGCACCTCGGGCGTCCCCGTCGAACCGCACCGCGAAAGCACCGACGCGCCCCGGATCCGGAGCGTGCCGACCCTGCCCCACTGCCGTGAAAGGTGGCGCGTTGTGCAAGACAACCGGCCTCGTCTCCGGGTTTCTCGCATGCGGCCCCGCGCCCCGACATCGGGGCGTTTCGCAGGACCGGTCCGGTCAGCCGCGCAGTCGTATCAGGCGATCCAGCTCCAGGAAGGCCGACTTCGCATCGCCGAAGACGATGTCGATATCGAGGAGTTCGTGAAGCCGTTCCGCGTCGACACTCCACGCCGGCGCAACGCCGATGATCGCATGCGGCTTGACGATCCGCATCGCCACCACCAGGCGCACCAGCGCGTCGAGCCTGTGCTCGGTGCTGAGCGACAGACCGATTATGTGCGGCTGGGTTCGTTCGACATGGACAATGAGTTCGTCGTGATCGGCGCCGATCTGAAGATCGATCTCCCAGCCCGCCTCCCGGAAGAGGTCGGCCGCGACGGTTATGCCGATGCCGTGATCCTCGCCCGGCACCGTGGCGAAGAGCGCGCAGCGATCGCCGTCGAAAGTCGGCCGTGCGGCGGCGCTCTCGGCCCTCAGGGCCCGCATCAGGGCGTAGAGATGCCCGGTGCCGTAGGTGACCTGAAGAAAGGACAGCCGATCCTCGTCCCAGCCTTCGCCAAGACAGCGCGCCGCGGCGGTGATGTATCCCAGGTAGACACCCTGGCGCGTCACGCCTTCGGCACGACGCTCCTCTATGAAACGCAAGGCTGCGTCGGGATCAGGCTGGACCAGCGCGTCGCAGAACGCGGCGATGCTGTCGTCGCTGATGTCCGGGGCGTCGAAGGCGGGGCCCGTGCCGGCGGAGCGTGCAAGGCGTCGCACGATGTCGCCTGCCAGCGCCTCAACCGCATCCGGGGCGAAGGTATCGCGTTTCGTCGCGAAGAGAGATGCCGTGCGCGAGAAGATTTCCTCGTCGAAAGTGACCTCGGGCTTTCCCATCGGCAACGCCTCCCAAGCGGAAAGGATACCTCGGCATACCGATGGATCAAGTGGGTTAAGATGACTCGGGGATGATTTTTTCGGGGTCCGGTCCCGGGCGGACGAGGCCCGTCGACGAGGTCGCCGCATGGCTGCCCGCGCCCGGCGTCGTTGTAACGGACGAGTTGCGCGGCCCGCGCGATCCCGGTGCCGCTTTGCGTCGGGCTGCGGCGGAGGCCGCGAACATGTCCCGCCCCTCGGGAAGGATCGGGACGCCGGGCCGGCGCGCTGGTGGGTGATGAGAGACTCGAACTCCCGACATCCTCGGTGTAAACGAGGCGCTCTACCAGCTGAGCTAATCACCCACGCCGCGCGCTCTTACCGCGCGTCCGATCGCCATGGCAAGACTCGCCGCGCCGGGCCGTGCCGAGACGGCGGGGACCACGCCGCGCGCACGGACCGCGAGGGCCGAAGCGGCAGGCGCCGCCGGCTCTGCCTCAGGCGGCGCTCATTCCGCCGCGTGGGCGTGGCGCAGCATGTCCCACATGCGATGCGGGGTGAAGGGCATGTCGGCCTGGCGCACACCGGCCTCCCACACCGCGTCCTGAACGGCGTTGGCCACGGCGGCGAGCGCGCCCACCGTGCCCGCCTCGCCGCATCCCTTCATGCCGAGCACGTTGTTCACCGAAGGCACCGGCTCGGAGGTGAAATCGTACATGGGCAGATCGTCCGCGCGCGGCATCGCGTAGTCCATGAAGGTCGCGGTGAGAAGCTGGCCGTCCTCGTCGAAGACCGTCCGCTCGCAGAGGGCCTGCCCGATGCCCTGCGCCACGCCGCCATGCACCTGCCCCTCGGCCAGCAGCGGGTTGATGAGGTTGCCGAAATCGTCGACCACCGTGTAGCGGAGCACGCGGACGCGGCCGGTGTCGGGGTCGATTTCCACCTCCGCGGCATGGGCGCCGTTGGGGAAGGAGCGGCCGGGCAGCTTGGTGCGCGCCTCGTGCGTCAAGAGGTCGGAGCGCCCGTCGGCGCGCGCCATTTCCGCCGCCTCCAGAAGGCTCGGCGTCCGGTTGGAGCCGGGCGCGCGGAACGTGTCGTCGTCGAAGCGGATTTCCGCTTCCGGCACGTCCATCTTCCCGGCGAGGTAGGGCGTGAAGGCGGCGACCATCTTCTCGACAGCGCCCAACGTCGCGGTGTTCTGCACGGTGACGGAGCGCGAGCCGCCCGTGCCGCCACCCTGCGCGATGAGGTCGGAATCCCCCTGCACGACGCGGATGCGCTCTACCGGGATGCCGGTCTGGTCCGACAGGAATTGCGCGTAGACCGTCTCGTGCCCCTGCCCGTTCGACTGGGTGCCCACGAAGAGGCTGACGGTCCCGTCCTCCTCGAACGTCACCTTCGCGCCTTCCGAGGGATCGCCGAGGATGCTCTCGATGTAGTAGCAGAGCCCGAGGCCCCGGAGCCTGCCGCGCGCCGCGCTCTCCTCGCGCCGTGCGGGGAACCCGGCCCGGTCGCACTCCCGTTCCACCCGGTCGAGCAGGCGGTGGAAATCGCCCACGTCGTAGGTTTCGCCCGAGGGCGTGGTGTAGGGGAATTTCTCCTTCGGGATGAAGTTGCGCCGGCGCAGCTCCCACGGGTCCACGCCCAGTTCGCGCGCGGCGCGGTCCATCGCGCGTTCCAGCACATAGATCGCCTCGGGCCGGCCGGCGCCGCGATAGGCGTCCACCTGCGTGGTGTTTGTGTAGATGCCTTCGACGTGCAGCCACGCCGCGGGAATGTCGTAGACGCCCGTCAGAACCTTGGAGAAGAGCGTGCTCTGGATGATCTGGCCGAAATTGGAGTTGTAGGCGCCGAGGTTGCTCAGCGTGTGGACGCGGTAGGCGGTGATCCGCAGATCCGCGTCGAAGGCGAGCTCGGCGGTGGTGACGAGGTCGCGCCCGGCATGGTCGGACAGCATCGATTCCGTGCGCTCGGCCATCCAGTGCACGGGGCGTTCCGTCACCCGCGCGGCATGGGCCAGAACGGGATATTCCGGGTAGGGCGCCCCCTTCATGCCGAAGCCGCCGCCGACATCGGGGTTGGTCACACGCACGGCGTCCTCGGGCAGGCGGAGCGCCTGGACGAGCGCCGCCTTCTGGCTCCAGACCCCCTGCCCGTTGATGGCGACGTGCACGCGCCCGTCCACCCATTCGGCATAGGCGCCGCGGGGCTCGAGGGAGTTCACGATGACGCGGTTGTCGCCGACCTCGAGGCGGACGACATGGGCCGCCGTCTCGAAGGCCGCCTCGGTCGCCGCCGCGTCGCCCAGCGCCCAGTCGAAGGCGCGGTTGTCCGGCGCGTTTTCGTGAAGCGGCTCGCCCCCGGGCGCGAGATCGAGCTTGGCGGGCAGCTCCTCGATCTCCAGCTCGACGAGCTCCGCCGCGTCGCGCGCCTGCTGGCGCGTCTCGGCCACGATCATCGCCACGGGCTCGCCCACGAATCGCACGCGGTCGCGGGCCAGCAGAAGCCGCTCGGTGGCCGCGCCCTTCGTGCCGTCGCGATTCGGCACGCGCACGGCCTGCATCCGCAGGTCGAGACCGACCGCCTCGAGGTCGGCGGCCGTGAGTACGGCATGCACGCCCTCCGCCTCGCGCGCCGCGCTCACGTCGAGCGTTTCGATCCAGCCATGCGCCATGGGCGCGCGCAGGACATGGGCCACGAGCGCGCCCTCGGGCACGATGTCGTCGACATACCGGCCCTCGCCGGTGAGAAAGCGCTGATCCTCGATCCGCGTGACCGGCTGGCTCCGCCCGAACTTTTCCATGCTCATCCCTTGTCCGCCGCTGCGTCTCCCGCGGAACCTACGCCGCGGCGTGGCGGTGTCTACCCCTGGCGGGCGGGTGCGGCCACGGTGACCCGGTCGAGCGCGCCATAGCCGTTGAACCGCGTCGAAAGCGCCGCGGAATAGGCGCCCATGGCCGGCAGCACCAGCCAGTCGCCCTCGGCCACGTCGCCCGGCAGCGGCAGCGGCTCGGGCAGCCGGTCGAGGCTGTCGCAGGTGGGGCCGAACACCACGCGCGGCACCGGCGCGCCGGTGCGCGGCCGCGCGGCGGCGTCGAGGAGCCGGAAGCGCCCCGGCGCGGCGATGTCGCGCAGTTCCGCCAGCGCACCGTAGATCCCGTCGCCGAGAAACAGCGCCCCGTCGGGGCGGACCGCCTTCACCGGCAGCGCGAGGGTGAAGGCTTCGGCGGCCACGGCGCGACCCGGCTCGCAGACGAGCGCGGGCGCAGAGGCGCCGAACGCCGCGGCGCACGCAGCGCCGATCCGCGCGAAGATCGCCTCCAGATCGGGGGCGTCGGCGTCCCTGTGCGCGGCAAAGCCCCCGCCGACGTTCAGCCGATGCAGCGTGACGCCGGCGCGGCGCGCCACCCCCGCCGCGGAGAAGATATAGGCCGCCCAGGCCTCGGGATCGGCGCATTGCGTGCCCGGATGGAAGGTGAGCGACGGCGTGAGCCCGCGCCGCGCCACCTCGGCCAGAAGCGCGGCCGCCACCTCCGGATCGGCGCCGAACTTCGCGCCGAAATCATAGGCCGCCCCGGCGACCGGCAGGCGAAGCCGCACCGCGACCTCCGCACCGTCCGGCAGCGGCATGAGCTTGTCGAGTTCCGCGGCGCAGTCCACAGACCAGGAGACGACGCCATGCGTCTTGCCCGCCGCCACCTCCTCGGGGGCGCGCACGGGGTTGTGGTAGTGCAGCACCGCGCCCGGGAAGGCCGCGCGCACCTGCGCCATCTCGGCGGGCGAGGCCACGTCGAACGCCGCGATCCCGGCAGCCACGAGGTTTTCCAGCACCTCCGGGCCATCGTTCGCCTTCACCGCGTAGGTGACGAGCCCCGGAAAGCCGTCGAGGAAACGCCGTGCCGTCCGCTGCAGCGTGTCGGGGCAGAAATAGAGCACCGGACCCCGCGGATTCGCCCTCGCCAGGTGGGTTTCGGGGTAAGGCCAGAGCGTCGCGCCGGATTGCATGGGAACCTCACTGCTCGCGTTTTTCGGAATCCTCCCGCGACGTGCCGTCGGTTTGGAGTGTCTTTTTCGCCGAATCCGTTCATTCTGGCGTCGGAACGACGAAATTTGCCGACAGATGGACGAAACTGACCGCGCCCTCCTTTCGCTTCTGGCCGAGAACGCCCGCCTGCCCACGGCGACGCTCGCCCGCAGGCTCGGCCTCGCCCGGACCACGGTGCAGGCGCGGCTGGAGCGGCTGGAGCGCAGCGGCGCCATCGCGGGCTACACGCTGCGCGCGGGCCCCGCGCTTCGGCCGCCGCTGCGCGCCACGGTGCTCGTGTCGATCGAACCGCGCTCGGGGCCCGCCGTTCTCGCCCGGCTCAAGTCGCTGCCGGGGGTGGAGGCGGTGCACACCACCTCGGGGCGGGTGGATCTCATCGTGCAGCTTTCGGCCGACAGCACCGAGGCGCTCGACGACACGCTCGACCGGATCGGCGAGACCCGCGGCGTGAAGGGTTCGGAAAGCCTGATCCACCTCGCCACGAAGCTCGACCGGACGCGTTGAGAGGCGCCGGCCCGCGGCGGGCGCCGGGCGGCTTTTCCTCGGCCCGGCGCTCGGGTAAGGAGCGGCCGACGCCGCTCAAGACGGGATGCACGCGATGCCGCTTTCGAAGACCTTCGACGCCCAAGAGGCCGAGCGCCGGATCTACGCCGCCTGGGAAGAGGCCGGCGCCTTCGCCGCGGGCGCCAACGCCTCGCGCGAGGAAAGCTTCTGCATCATGATCCCGCCGCCCAACGTGACGGGCTCGCTGCACATGGGCCACGCCTTCAACAACACGCTGCAGGACGTGCTGGTGCGCTGGCACCGGATGCGCGGTTTCGACACGCTCTGGCAGCCCGGCCAGGACCATGCCGGGATCGCGACCCAGATGGTGGTGGAGCGCGAACTCGCCCGGGACGGCAAGCGCCGCACCGATTTCAGCCGCGAGGATTTCATCGATCTCGTCTGGAAGCAGAAGGAACGCTCCGGCGGCACGATCATCGGCCAGCTCAAGCGGCTCGGCGCCTCCTTCGACTGGTCGCGCAACGCCTTCACCATGGCCGGCGCGCCCGGCGACACGCGGGTGGGCCACGAGAACAGCCCCGACTTCCACAACGCGGTGATGCGCGTCTTCGTGGACATGTACCGCAAGGGCTTCATCTACCGCGGCAAGCGGCTGGTGAACTGGGATCCGCATTTCGAGACGGCGATCTCGGATCTGGAGGTCGAGCAGGTCGAGACCGACGGCCACATGTGGCGCCTGCGCTATCCGCTGGCCGACGGCGAGACCTACGAGCACCCGGTCGAGTTCGACGAGGACGGCAACGTCACCGCCACCGAGACGCGGGACTACCTGACCGTCGCCACCACGCGCCCCGAAACGATGCTGGGCGACACCGGCATCGCCGTCCATCCCGACGACCGGCGCTACGCCCATCTCGTGGGCAAGGAGGCGATCCTGCCGCTGGTTGGCCGGCGGCTGCGGATCGTCGCGGACGACTACGCCGATCCCGAGAAGGGCACCGGCGCGGTGAAGATGACGCCCGCGCATGATTTCAACGACTGGGCGGTGGGCCAGCGGACGGGGCTGCGCGCGATCAACGTGATGACGCCGCGCGCGGGCATGTGGCTGCGCGACAACCCGGACTTCGCCGAGGGCTGCGACCCGGACGGGCTCGCGCGCGTGATCGAGGCGCTCGACGGGCTCGACCGCTACGAGGCGCGCGACTGGATCGTGCGCACCGCCGAGGAGGAGGGCTGGCTCGACGGCATCGACGCCGACCGCCACATGGTCCCCCACGGCGACCGCTCCAAGGTGGCGATCGAGCCCTACCTCACCGACCAGTGGTTCGTGGACGCCGAAAAGATCGTGGGCCCCGCGATCGACGCGGTGCGCGACGGGCGCACCACGATCCTGCCCGAGGCCGACCGCAAGGTCTATTTCCACTGGCTGGAGAACATCGAGCCCTGGTGCATCTCGCGCCAGCTCTGGTGGGGCCACCAGATCCCGGTCTGGTACGGGCCGGACCGCGACGACCCGGCCGGCGGCCCGCGCGAATTCTGCGCCGCCACCGAGGCCGAGGCGTTCGACCTCGCGCGGGAATATTACGGGCCCGGGCCCGAGATCCGCTTCGGCGGCGAGGGCGCGGAATCGGGCGGCCTGCGCGAGGCCGAGGGCGACGGCGTGGCGCGCTTCGCCGAGGTCACGCTGGCGCGCGAGACCGACGTGCTCGACACCTGGTTCTCCTCGGGGCTCTGGCCCATCGGCACGCTGGGCTGGCCCGAGGACACGCCGGAGCTTCGCCGCTATTTCCCGACAGACGTGCTCATCACTGGCTTCGACATCATCTTCTTCTGGGTCGCCAGGATGATGATGATGCAATACGCCGTGGTGGGGGAACGCCCCTTCGACACCGTCTACGTCCACGCCCTCGTCCGCGACGAGAAGGGCAAGAAGATGTCGAAGTCGCTCGGCAACGTGCTCGACCCGCTGGAACTCATCGAGGAGTACGGCGCCGACGCGGTGCGCTTCACGCTCACCGCCATGGCGGCGATGGGCCGGGACCTGCGCCTCTCGAAGGAGCGGATCGCGGGCTACCGGAACTTCGGCACCAAGCTCTGGAACGCCGCGCGCTTCGCCGAGATGAACGGCGCGGTGGGCGGCGGCGCCGAGGTGCCCGCGGCCACCGCCGCCGTCAACCGCTGGATCCTCGGAGAGACCGGCCGCGTGCGCGAGAAGGTGGACGCCGCGCTCGACGCCTTCCGCTTCAACGAGGCGGCGGACGCGCTCTACGGCTTCGTCTGGGGCAAGGTCTGCGACTGGTACGTGGAATTCTCCAAGCCGCTCCTGCAGGGCGAGGACGAGGAGCTTCGGGCCGAGACGCAGGCGGTGATGGCCTGGGTGATCGACCAGTGCCTCATCCTTCTGCAACCGATCATGCCCTTCCTCACCGAGGAGCTCTGGGGCACGCTGGGCGAGCGGGCGAAGATGCTCGTCCACGCCGACTGGCCCGGCTACACCGCCGCGGAGCTTGCGGACGAGGCCGCCGACCGGGAGATGGGCTGGGTCGTCTCCGTCATCGAGGAGGTGCGCAGCGCGCGGGCGCAGATGCACGTCCCCGCGGGGCTCTACGTGCCGATGCTCGCCACCGAGATCAGCGAGACCGGCCGCGCCGCCTGGGGCCGGAACGAGGCGCTCATCAAGCGGCTCGCCCGGATCGAGAGCCTCGAGGAGGTCGACGGCTTCCCGAAGGGCACGGTCACCGTGGCCGTGGAGGGCGCGAGCCTCGGCCTGCCGCTCGCCGGCGTCATCGACGTCGCCGAGGAGAAGGCGCGGCTCGAGAAGACGCTCGGCAAGCTCGAGAAGGAGATGGGCGGGCTTTCGGGGCGGCTTTCCAACCCGAAATTCGTCGAAAGCGCCCCCGAGGAGGTGGTGGACGAAACCCGCGCGACCCTCGCCCTGAAAGAGGACGAGGCGCAGCGCCTGCGCGCGGCGCTCGAACGTCTGGCCGAGATCGGCTGACGGATCAGGCCGCGCCCGGAAGATCCGGGGCGTAGCCCAGGGCATCGAAATCCGCCGCGAAGAGCCGCGCCACGATCCGGCGCGTCTCGTCGTCATAGTGGCGGGCGATGAGCTTCGACGCCCCGGTCGGGCGCGGCCCCACCCGCGCCGGGAACTCCGGCGCCACGCCGAAGATCCGCCCCATGATTTCCTCGGCGGCCTCGCCCAGCCTTTCCTGCCGGTAGATCCGGTCGAACCAGCCCGGCACCTCGCAAAGCAGCTCCGTCTGCGGCACCCAGTGCACGTCGTCCCGCAGCCCGACCGCGTCCAGATAGCGACAGAACTCGCCGAAGCTCGGTTCTTCCCGCTGAACCGGGGCGCCGCGCCACTTCTCGAAGGTGCGCGCCTGCTGTTTTCCCGCGGCGATCTTGTCCAGATACGCCGAAAGCGTGCGCGAATAGGGGTTCCGCACGATCGCGAACTTGAAGATCTCGTGCTCGACACGGGCGGCCTCGGCCGATGACAGTCGCCGCGGCGTCGGGAAATAGCTCTTCGGCCGTTCCGGCGCAGGCTCGCCCGCGGCGTCTGCCGAGGCCCTGGCGAGCATCCAGGTCATGAGCGAGTTCGCGGTCTTGGGGATCCGGTTGTAAAGAAACCCGTCCCGCAGCGAAACGGCGACCCGACTCTCGACCTCCGAAGGCAGAAGCGGTCCGCGATAGGTGTGCTGCCGGAAGAACGGGTAGAGACGCTGCGCTTGTCCCTGGAACGCCCTCGTCAGACGTATCTTCGCGCTGCGGCGCTCCAGCATAGGCGGATCTCCCCCACTCCCGGCACGGGTACAGCCCCGCAGGGCGGCGTGCAACTGAGTGGCACGCACGAGGTTCTGCTTTTCCGAAAGCGCGATTCGGCGTAAGGGTCGGGATGCTCCGGTCCGGGCGCTCGCGCGCCCGGTGAAAATGGGAACGCGGTGCGGCCGGGAGGCCAAACCCGCGACTGCCCCCGCAACTGTAAGCGGCGAGCGGAGCCGGAAGATGCCACTGCGGGCACGGCCCGCGGGAAGGCCCGGCCGAGCGACGACCCGCGAGTCAGGAGACCTGCCGGAGCGATCACCCTGTCCGGGCGCGGGGCGCGCCGGGGCGACGGAGCCTTCCGGCGTGGTGAAACCGATCACCGGTCCGGGCAGGCCGCCCCTTCCCGGACAAGACACGAAGCGCAGACCGGGCCCGGCCCGGCGGCGGGAGGAGAGGCGCATGGCGGGCGACGCGGCGTTCGGCGGGATCGGCGAGTTCCTCGCCCGTGGCGGCCCGGCGCTCTGGGTCATCGCGGCGCTTTCGGTCCTCACCCTGGCGCTCATTCTCTGGAAACTCTGGCGGCTGGCCCGGCTCGGCGCCTGGGGCGGGGCGCGGGCGCGCGCCGCCGTGGCGCTCTGGACCGAGGGCCGCGCGACGCAGGCCCGCGCCGAGGCCGCGCGCGGCAGCGGCGTGCGCGCCCGGCTCGCGGCCGCCGCCATGGGCGCGGCGGAGGATCCGGCCATGGCCGAGCCCGCCGCCCGCGAAGAGACGACGCGCATCGCGCGGGCCGAACTAGCCCGGCTCCGGGAAGGGCTGCGCGCGCTCGAACTCATCGCCACCATCGCACCGCTGATCGGGCTTCTGGGCACCGTCCTCGGCATGATCGACGCCTTCCAGGCGCTTCAGGCCAGCGGCGCGCGGGCCGACCCCTCGGTCCTCGCGGGCGGGATCTGGGAGGCGCTCCTGACGACCGCCGCCGGCATGGCGGTGGCGATCCCCGCCGCCGCCGCGCTCACCTGGTTCGAGAGCGTGGCCGAGGCGGTCCAGGGCGAGATGGAGGATCTTGCCACCCGCGTCTTCACGCACCTGCCCCCCCGCGCGGCGGAGGCGGCCTGATGTTCGATTTCGCCGCCGCCCGTCCGCGCCGCCGCCCGAGCCTGACGCCGATGATCGACGTGGTGTTCCTGCTTCTGGTCTTCTTCATGCTGGTGGCGCAGTTCGGGCGCGACGCGGCCCTGCCGCTTTCACCGGCCGGCGGGGGCGCGGACTGGAGCGGCCCGCCCCGGCTGGTGGAGATCTTCCCCGACCGCGTCACGCTCAACGGCCGCGCCGTGGACGAAACCGGCCTCGCCGCCGCCCTCGCCCCGCTGACCGAGACGCCGGCCGACCCGCTGGTCCTGCGCGCGATCGCGGGCGCGGACTTGCAGCGCCTCGCCGACGTGGCCGAGACGCTCCGCGCCGCGGGCCACGGCCGGCTCCTGCTGGTGGAGTAGACGCGATGGAGTTTTCCCGCCCCCCTGCGCGCACCCGTCCCGAGGCCATCGTGCCGATGATCAACGTCGTCTTCCTGCTGCTCATCTTCTTCCTGATGACGGCCGAGATCGCCCCGCCCGCCCCCTTCGACGTGACCCCGCCCCAAGCGGGCGCGGAGACGGGCGCCGAGGCCGGCGCGGTCCTGCACGTCTCGGCGGCCGGGCGGGTGGCCTTCGGCGGCGCGGAAGGCGCGGCGGCGTGGGAGGCGCTCGCCGCGCGCGACGCCGGGGCCGGCCCGCTCACCGTTCGTGCGGACGCGACGCTCCCGGCGGCGGAGTTCGCCGCGCTGCTGCGGCGTCTCGCAGAGACGGGCGCGGCAGAGATCGAACTGGCGGTACGGCCGCGATGAAGGGAGGGCTCGAATTCGCCGCCTTCACGGGCGTGGCGCTGGCGCTGCACGTGGGCGCCTTCGCGCAATGGTCGGGCGGCGCGGCGCCCGCCGCCGGCGCGGGCGGTGCGGCCACGGTCTCGCTCGAGGCGGGAGGCGCGGGTCTGACGGCCCTCGTCACGGCCTGGCGCGCCCCGCCCGCCGCCCAGACCGAGGCGGCGATGCCATCCCCGCCCGACCGTCCGGCGCCGCTTTCCGCCGCCCTGCGCCGGCCCGACACCGCGTCCGGGCCGGCGGCGGAGACGCTGCCCCGGACCGCCCCGCAGGCGGCCGCGCCGCCCGCGCCGGACGGCCCCGCGCCGAAGCGGCCCGCCGCGGTCGCCCACCTCCCCGCGCCGCCGCTTGCCGAAGCCCCGGCCCTGCCCCGGCCCGCGCCCGACACC